>NZ_VRVE01000060.1:0-26399 GCF_008040035.1 Methylobacterium sp. WL9 | reverse complement strand
GCTGCACGCTCGCCGCGCGGCGCACCGGCTCGGTCGGGGCCGAGACCATCGCGCCCGGCCGGCTCGAGAGGCCGAGGGCTTCCTTGATGCGGGCATCGTAGCCGTAGAGGTCGGGCAGCGTGCGGTAGGTGCCGTTGTCGTCCACGTAGGCCGTGAAATAGGCGATGTGGACCGGGAGCTTCTGGGGCAGGCGGATCGAGCGCTCGCCCTTGCCGATCAGCTTGCGCAGGCTCGCCTCGGTCCAGCTGTCGGGCAGCACGGCGTCGGCGAAGCGGAAGGGATCGTCGACGCGCACGCAGCCATGGCTGAAGGCGCGCTTCGCGGCCGAAAACAGCGAGCGGTTCGGCGTGTCGTGCAGGTAGACCGCGTGCTGGTTGGGGAAGAGGAACTTGATGAAGCCGAGCGCATTGCGCTCGCCCGGCGGCTGGCGCAGCGAGACATGGCCGCCGCGGCGCACGACCTCGAATCCGCTGGTGCGGCCCGAGGCGAGCATGGTCTTGAGGATCGAGGGCGGCACGTACCAGGACGGGTTCACCACCGCCGTCTCCATGGCGCCGGAGAAAATCGGCGTCGGCGATTCGGTCTTGCCGACGATGACACGGGTCTCGTCGCGCATCGCGCCGCCGCGATAGACGCGCAGGCGGAACTCGGGGACGTTGACCAGCACGTAGTCGGGCCCGAGCTCGCGCGGCAGCCAGCGCCAGCGCTCCATGTTGGAGACGAGCTCCGCCTCGTCGCCGCCGCCGGAGCCGGCGCGCTGGCGCACGTCGTCGGGAATCGCGAGGGCGATGATGGTGCCGCGGGTCAGGTTGCCGTTGGCCGGCAGTCCGCGGCTGCGCTGGAACGCGGCGACCGCGTCCGCCACGTCCCTGTCGTAGACGTCCGGCTCACCGGGGCCGGCGTCGAGGGTGCCGGCACTATGCTCGGGCAGGCCGAAATGTGCGCGCAGCCGCGGCACGCGCGGATCGCTCATGCCGGCCTTCAGCGTCACGCCCACCGGGATCTGCAGGGTGCCGGTCCGGTTGGCGGTACTCGGCACGGCCGGTCCGCGTCCGGCGGCGAGGCGCTGCTTGAGGGCGAGGTAGCCGGGCTGGTTGGGGTTGTAGGCCTGGAGCCGGTCCCCCGCCTCCGCGCCCGAGACCGCGAGTTGGCCGAGCACGAGGTCGGCGGGCGTCAGGTCGAGATCCGGCGTAATCAGCTTCGAGATGGCCGCGAGGTTGACGCGCCCGCCGCGGGCATCGCGGGCATAGAGCGCCACGGCCGCCGACAGCTTCAACTCGGCATCGGCGACCTCGGCCTCGCTCATTGCGCTGCCGAGCACCGGGACAGGGTAGGCGGCCGGATCGAGCGCATCCTCGGCGGCGGCGCGGAGCCGCGCGATCACGGATTGCGCGACCGGCGTGAAGGCGCCCCCGGCGATCCAGACCGGCTTGAAATCGGCGATGGTGTAGAACGCGAGCATCGCCTCGCGATCCTTGGCGGGCAGGCGTGCCAGCAGCGGCTTGCCGTCCTTCAGGCGCGCGATGATGGCCTCGCCCTGCGGATCGAGCGGATGCGTCGGCACGGCCGGTGCGGCGGTGACGGGCTGCTCGTCCTTGGCCGGTTCCTTGAAGTCGGATTGCGGCGGCGCGTCGCTCGTCGGCGGCAGCGCGCCGAGATCGTCGCCGGAGGCGGCCGACGGCTCGGCCTTCACGGTCGAGGAGGGCTCGACGGCGGCGCTGCGAATCGTCGATGGGGCGGACGGCGGCGTGTCCTGTGCATGCGCCAGCGTCGCCATGCAGACGGAGGATGCCAGAACCGCGGACAGGACCGCGGAGGCCGTACGCGTGGCGCTCAACGAGACGCGCATAACGAAAGTCTCCACCGATACAGCCCGAGGCTATATGGATTCTATGATTATCGTCTTAAGCGCGGCCGTGTGCAACCGCACCGTTCGGTCGATGTGGAGCGCGCGCCCGATCGGAGCCGATCCGGCGCGGCCCGAAGGCGCTGCCGGCCTGCGAACATATCTCGAAGCCGCACCCGCCCGAACCGGCGCCGCCCCGTGCTCGCCGTATCGGCATCCCTGTCGACGAGGCACGGTTCAGGCCGCAGCCTCCTCCGCCTTGTCGTCGCCGTCCAGGCCGAGGTCTTTGAGCTTGCGGTAGAGGGTGGATCGGCCGATTCCAAGGCGGCGCGAGACTTCCGACATGCGACCGCGGTAGAACTGCAGGGCGAAGCGGATCACCTCGGCCTCGACCTCCTCCATGGTCTTCATCTCGCTGGTGTCCTCGACGACGAGGGACATGGCGTGCGGGTCGCGCACTTCGACGCGCACGATCTCGCGGACCGGCTCCAGCATACCGGCGGCCAGGGACGGCTGGTTCGGCAGCGGCGGGATGCGGACGTCGAAGCCTTCGACCTGCGCCGCGATCTGCGGAAACTCGGTGACCGAGAGCTCGTCGCCGTCGGCGAGAACCACCGCACGGAACAGCGCGTTCTCGAGTTGGCGCACGTTGCCGGGCCAGGGGTAGCGGGAGAGCAGCGCCATCGCCTCGGCCGAGATGCCGCGCAGGCGCTTGCCCTCCTCCGCCGCGAAGCGCGCGCAGAACGAGCGGGCGAGATCCGGGATGTCCTCGCGGCGCGCTCGCAGGGGCGGCAGGGTCATCGGGAAGACGTTGAGGCGGTAATAGAGGTCTTCGCGGAACTTGCCCTGCTTGACGAGGTCGAGCAGCGAGCGGTTGGTCGCAGAGATCAGGCGGATGTCGACGCGCACGGCGCGCTTGCCGCCGACGGGGTCGACCTCGCCCTCCTGCAGGGCGCGCAGCAGCTTCACCTGGGCGTCGAGGGGCAGCTCGCCGATCTCGTCGAGGAAGAGCGTGCCGCCGGAGGCCTCGACGAACTTGCCGGCATGGCGCTCCGTGGCGCCGGTGAAGGCACCCTTCTCGTGCCCGAACAGGGTCGATTCGACGAGGTTGTCGGGGATCGCCCCGCAATTGACGGTGACGAAGGGTTTTCCGCGGCGCTCGCCGGAGCCCTGGATGGCGCGGGCCAGCACTTCCTTGCCGACGCCGGACTCGCCCTCGATCAGGACGGGGATGTTGGACTTGGCCGCGCGCTCGGCGAGCCGGGTGACCCGGTCCATGTCCGGGCTCTTGGAGCTGAGATCCTTGAAGCCGAGTGCGCCGGAGGCGCGGCGGCGCATGCGCCGGACCTCCTCTTCGAGCTGGTCGACCCGCAGCGCGTTCTTGATCGAGACCTGCAGGCGCTCGGCGCCGGCGGGCTTCACGACGAAATCGACGGCGCCGGCCCGCATGGCGTTGACGACCGCGTCGATCGAGCCGTTCGAGGTCTGGACGATCACCGGGGTGTCGATGCCGGCCTTGCGCATCTCGGCCATGACGCCGAGGCCGTCGAGGCCGCCGGGCATGACGAGGTCGAGCAGGACGACGTCGATCTCGCCGCCGGCACGCAGGGCGTTGAGGCCGTCGAGGCCGTTCTCCGCGATGCGGGCATCGAAACCGAGGCGGCGCACCATGCTCTCGGCGAGGCGGCGCTGCACCGGATCGTCATCGACGATGAGAACGGTGGTCGACATGCGGATCCCTCGCTTCTTCGTTGGGGACAGCCGACCGCACGTCCGGAGCGCCTCGTGATCCAAGAGCGCGACCGGCGGGTTCCTTGCGGGCTGTTCCGTTTCGAAGCGTAGGGTCGCCCAAGAGCGTAAAGCTCCGCTTAACGACGTTGCGGGTTTTTGCCGCGAACCGTCGGACGGCTCTCATGGGGCGGGCGTCGGCGAGGATTTTCCGATCCCTCGTTGATCGGCCGCATAGTGCGCGCGATATCAGGCGCGCCAACGAAACGCATGATGCGGCGCCCATGCCGCTGGAGAGAGCAGCCCCATGTCGAGCCGAGTCGCAACGCCCGCGGGACTTCCGACGGCAGCGCAGAGTCTCGCCACCGCGAAGGCCATGGCCCATGCGGTCGACCTCGGCGCGCTGCCGGAATGGGATCTGCGCGATCTCTATACCGGGATCGACGCGCCGGAATTCCGCGCCGACCTCCCCAGGGCCGAGGCCGATTGCCGGGCGTTCACCGCCGACTACGCCGGCCGGATCGCGGCCCTGGCCGAGGGGCCGGACGCCTCCGAAAAGCTCGGGGCGGTGGTGAAGGCCTACGAGGCGATCGAGGATCTCCTCGGGCGGCTGATGTCGTTCGCCGGCCTCGTCTATTCCGGCGACACCACCGACGAGACCCGCGCCAAGTTCTACGGCGACACCCGCGAGCGCTTGACGACGGCCTCGGGCGATCTCCTGTTCTTCGGCCTCGAACTCAACCGCGTCGACGACGCGGTGATGGACCGGGCGATGGCCGACGGTCCGCTCGCCCATTACCGGCCCTGGATCGACGACCTGCGCAAGGAGAAGCCGTTCCAGCTCGACGACCGCATCGAAAAGCTCTTCCTCGAAAAGTCCGTCACCGCGAACGCGGCCTGGGACCGTCTCTTCAACGAGACCATCGCGGCCCTGCGCTTCCCCATCGGCGGCGAGAAGCTGACGTTGGAGCCGACCCTCAACAAGCTGCAGGATCCCGACGGCGCCGTGCGCCGGGAGGCGGCCGCTGCCATCAGCGAGACGCTGCGGGGCAATCTCCGCGTGTTCACGCTCATCACCAACACGCTGGCCAAGGACAAGGAAATCTCGGACCGCTGGCGCGGCTTCAAGGATGTCGCCGACGCGCGCCACCTTTCGAACCGCGTCGAGCCCGAGGTCGTCGCCGCCATGGTCGAGGCCGTGCAAGCGGCCTATCCCCGGTTGTCGCACCGCTATTACCGGCTGAAGGCCAAGTGGTTCGGCGTCGAAGCGCTGCCCTATTGGGACCGCAACGCGCCGCTGCCGAAGGTCGAGCAGCGCACCATCCCCTGGACCGAGGCGCGCGACACGGTGCTCGACGCCTACGGTGCGTTCTCGCCGGAGATGGCCGGCATCGCCAAGAAGTTCTTCGACTACGGCTGGATCGACGCGCCTACCCGGCCCGGCAAGGCGCCGGGCGCCTTCGCCCACCCGACCGTGCCCTCGGCGCACCCCTATGTCCTGGTGAACTACCAGGGCAAGCCGCGGGACGTGATGACGCTGGCGCACGAACTCGGCCACGGCGTGCATCAGGTGCTGGCCGCGGGCAACGGCGCGCTGATGGCGCCGACGCCCCTGACGCTCGCCGAGACGGCCAGCGTCTTCGGTGAGATGCTGACCTTCCGGCGGCTGCTGGCCGCCACCACGGACAAAACCCAGCGGCGCGCCATGCTCGCCGCCAAGGTCGAGGACATGATCAACACGGTCGTGCGCCAGATCGCGTTCTATTCGTTCGAACGGAAGGTCCACCTCGCTCGCGCCGAGGGCGAACTCACCGCCGAGCGCATCAACGAACTCTGGATGTCGGTGCAGGCGGAAAGCCTTGGGCCCGCCATCACCCTCGACAAGGGCTACGAGCCGTTCTGGGCCTACATCCCGCACTTCATCCACTCGCCGTTCTACGTCTACGCCTACGCCTTCGGCGACTGCCTCGTGAACTCGCTCTACGGGGTCTACGCCGAGGCCGAGGACGGCTTCGTCGAGCGCTACTTCGCGCTCCTCAAGGCCGGCGGTTCGAAGCCCTACGGCGAACTCCTGAAGCCCTTCGGCCTCGACGCCACCGACCCGGCCTTCTGGCAGATCGGGCTCGGCATGATCGAGGGGATGATCGTGGAGCTAGAGGGGATGGAGGCGGGAAGCTGACGAGCGCGCGAACTCCGTGCGGGCATGCCTACATGCCCGCTTGCCTACATGCCCGCGCGTGTTATACGGAAAGTACAACACGCGCGGGCATTGCTATGAAACTCGAAGTCAAGAAGATCGGCAATTCCACCGGCGTGATCCTTCCGAAGGATCTCGTCACCCGGCTGAACCTTCAGCAGGGCCAGTGGCTCCATATCTCCGAACTCGCAGATGGCGGCGTTCGTTTGACGCCCTACGACCCTGATTTCGATCAGGCGATGTCGGTCGTTGATGACATCATGGACGAGTATCGAGACACTCTGAGGGCGCTCGCAAAATGACCGAGCCCCGCTGGCTGACGACGGAAGAGGTCAAGGCTGCCCACGAGAAACAGCTCGTCCGTTTCGGTGGGCCGCCCGGCATCCGTGATGAGAACGCCCTCGAATCCGCTCTCGGTAGGCCGATCAACCGATGGCGCTACGAGGCGGCCGATCTGGCCTCGCTAGCAGCGGCCTACGCGTTCGGGCTCGCGCGCAATGATGCCTTCATCGACGGCAACAAGCGCATCGCTTTCGTGGCAATGACGACGTTCCTGCGTTTGAACGCTATACCGTTCCGGCCAGACCAGGCTCAGGCAACCGCCATGATCCTAGGCCTCGCCGCCGGCGAGATC
This sequence comes from Methylobacterium sp. WL9, assembly GCF_008040035.1. NCBI lineage: Bacteria > Pseudomonadati > Pseudomonadota > Alphaproteobacteria > Hyphomicrobiales > Methylobacteriaceae > Methylobacterium > Methylobacterium sp. WL9. The sequence goes on along the minus strand of NZ_VRVE01000060.1, from coordinate 19,994 downwards.
GACGAATCCGGCCTCACCCGCTGGATCCGCGACAACTGGCCGGCCGCCTGACGCCCGCGACGCGCGGACCCAGCGCACTGGTGCCGGCGCCGCCCCGGCTTATCTCGTGAGCGAACCGCGACACGAGACAGACCCAGCCGATGGCCGAATCCGACCGCGAAGCCAACCGTTTCTCCGCCCGCGCGAGCCGCTACGCCAATGTCGGCGCGAATATGGGCGGCGTCGCCGCGCGGATGGCGATGGCGCGGATGTTCGGCGGCGAGAGCAACCCCGCCGCCCTGGCCCAGGCGCTCGGCGGCCTCAAGGGACCGATCATGAAGGTGGCGCAGCTGCTCGCCACCATCCCCGACCTGCTCCCGCCCGAATACGCCGCCGAATTGCAGAAGCTGCAGGCGGACGCTCCGCCGATGGGCGCCGCCTTCGTCAAACGGCGGATGATGGCCGAACTCGGAGCCGACTGGCAGACGCGCTTTTCGCATTTCGACCTGAAGCCCGCCGCTGCGGCCTCCCTCGGTCAGGTCCACAAGGCGACCTCGCTCGACGGTGCGCCGCTGGCCTGCAAGCTTCAGTACCCGGACATGCAATCCGCCGTGGAGGCCGATCTCAAGCAGCTCGACGTCGCCTTCGCCCTGCACCGGCGCATGAACTCCTGGCTCGACACCAGCGAGATCAAGAAGGAGATCGGCGAACGCATCCGCGAAGAACTCGATTACGAGCGGGAATCGCAGAACGCCCGCCTCTATGGCAACGTGCTGAAGGACGTCGATGCGGTACGCGTGCCGGAGGTCCACCCGGACCTGTCCACCAAACGCCTGCTGACCCTCGGCTGGCTCGACGGCGAGCGGATCCTGTCCTTCGCCGAGGCGCCGGTGGAGATCCGCAATCGGATCGCGCAGGCAATGTTCAAGGCGTGGTGGCACCCGTTTAGCCGCGCCGCGGTGATCCACGGCGATCCGCATCTCGGCAACTACACCGTCTTCTCGGAAGGCGGCCAAGGAGACAGGGAGGCGCAGGGCATCAACCTGCTCGATTACGGCTGCGTGCGGATCTTCCATCCGCGCTTCGTCGGCGGCGTGGTCGACCTCTATCGCGGCTTGCAGCAGGGCGACCACGACCGCGTGGTCCACGCCTACGAGGTCTGGGGCTTCAAGCGGCTCGACCGCAAGACCATCGACATCCTCAACATCTGGGCGCGCTTCATCTACGGGCCGCTGCTGGAGGACCGGACCCGCACGGTGGCCGACGGGGTGAAGCCCGGCGCCTACGGCCGCCGCGAGGCCTTCTCGGTGCATCAGGCGTTGAAGGAGCACGGGCCGGTGACGGTGCCGCAGGAATTCGTCTTCATGGACCGCGCCGCGGTAGGCCTGGGCGCCGTGTTCCTGCACCTGCGCTCCGAGCTGAACTACCACCGCCTGTTCGAGGCCGAGATCGAGCACTTCTCCCTCGAATCCCTCGGCGCACGGCAGAAGACGGCGCTCGACGCGGTCGGCCTCAAGGCCCCGGCCTGAGAAAATTCCTCGGATCAATCGTTTGCCGGACGGCCAAGCCGATTGCCGCTGGCAGGCCCATGCGCTAAATCCGCGCTGGACCAGAACAAGACGAGTTTGAGGGAACGGGCACGCGATGGCCGATACGAAGACCTTGTCCGGTGTGAGCTACAGCCCGGCGATGGACGAGAAGACGCACGAACAGACCTATCGCGGCTTCGTGAAATTCGTCGAAATCGGCTCCGTGACCGTGCTGTGCTGGGTCCTCGCCCTCGCCGTCGGCGGCGTTCGTGAGGCTTGGCTGACCGCCATCGCCGGCGTCCTGCTGTCGTGGGTCGCCGCCGCCATCGGCTCCTTCGTTCCGTCAATCGGCTGGAAGGCCCCGACCGTGGTGCTGGTGCTGCTCTTGCTGGTGCTGGCCTTCGGCTAAGCTTTCGACCACATCTCCGAAAATCCTGACACGGGTCGCGATCGAGGTATCCGGCGGGGCGGCCCGCACAGGCGAACACATCATATTGGCTCGGATACCGGCGCCCCCGACGGGTCGTTGTAAGAACGGGAGCTCTTGAATGCGCATCGGCGTCTTGACGGAATCGGATCCGGGGGAACCCCGGGTGGCGACCGTCCCCGACATGGTCAAGAAATACGTGGCCCTCGGCGCCGAGGTCGCGGTCCAGTCCGGCGCCGGCAAGGATGCCGGGATCACCGACAAGGACTACGAGGATGCCGGCGCCACGATCGCCGGATCGGCCGACGAGGCCGTCAGGGACGCCGACATCGTCCTCAAGGTCCGCCGCCCCGACGCGGACGAACTGAAAACCCTCAAGAGCGGCGCCGTCGTCGTCGCGATCATGGATCCCTACGGCCGCGAGGCCGAGGTGAAGGCGATGGCCGATGCCGGCATCTCCGCCTTCGCGATGGAGCTGATGCCCCGCATCACCCGCGCCCAGGTGATGGACGTGCTGTCCTCCCAAGCCAACCTCGCCGGCTACCGCGCGGTGATCGATGCCTCCGCCGAATTCGGCAAGGCGCTGCCGATGATGATGACCGCCGCCGGCACGGTGCCCGCGGCCAAGGCCTTCATCATGGGTGTCGGCGTCGCCGGCCTGCAGGCGATCGCCACGGCCAAGCGCCTCGGCGCCGTGGTCTCGGCCACCGACGTGCGCCCGGCGGTGAAGGAGCAGGTCGCCTCCCTCGGCGGCAAGTTCGTCGCGGTCGAGGACGAGGAGTTCAAGCAGGCCGAGACCTCGGGCGGCTACGCCAAGGAGATGTCGGCCGAATACCAGAAGAAGCAGGCGGAGCTGGTGGCGACCCACATCGCCAAACAGGACATCGTCATCACCACGGCGCTGATCCCCGGCCGCCCGGCGCCGAAGCTGCTCTCCAAGGCCATGGTCGATTCGATGAAGCCGGGCTCGGTCATCGTCGACCTCGCGGTGGAGCGCGGCGGCAACGTCGAGGGCTCGAAGCTCGGCGAGGTCGTCGTCACCGAGAACGGCGTCAAGATCGTCGGCCACGCCAACGTTCCGGGCCGCCTCGCCGCCACCGCCTCCGGCCTCTACGCCAAGAACCTCTACGCCTTCGTCGAGACGCTGATCGACAAAGAGTCGAAGCAGCTCGCGATCAAGTGGGACGACGAGCTCGTCAAGGCGACGAACCTCACCCGCGACGGCGCGGTCGTCCACGACGCCTTCAAGGGCAAGGCCGAGCCGCCGAAATCGGACACGCCGAAGCCCGAGGACGTGAAGTCCGAGGAATCTGCGGCTTCGAACGAAGCCAAGCTGCCCGACGCCAAAGGTCTCGACACCAAGGGGCTCGAGACGTCTGCGACCGCGACCAAGGACGGGGAGAAATAAGCATGGCCACCCTTCCTCCAAGCGCGGCGGCCGACCAGGCCCAGGCGGCGGCGGCCGCGCGGGCCGCGGACATCGCCCGGCAGAACGCCGACTACGCCCAGAGCATCGCCGACGGCCTCGGCCACGGCGCCGCAGCCGTGACGCACGGCGCCGTCGACCCGACCGTGTTTCGCCTCGCGATCTTCGTGCTCGCGATCTTCGTCGGCTACTACGTGGTCTGGTCGGTGACCCCGGCGCTGCACACGCCGCTGATGTCCGTGACCAACGCGATTTCCTCCGTCATCATCGTCGGCGCGATCCTCGCCGTCGGCGTCCCGTTGATCGAGCACGGCACCGGCTGGGCCCGTTTCTTCGGCTTCATCGGTATCGTGCTCGCCAGCGTGAACATCTTCGGCGGCTTCCTCGTCACCCAACGCATGCTCGGCATGTACAAGAAGAAGGCTTGAGACGATGTCCGAGAACATCTCCTCCCTTCTCTATATCGTCGCCGGCGTCCTGTTCATCATGGCGCTGCGGGGGCTCTCGCACCCCACCACCTCCCGCCAGGGTAACCTCTACGGCATGGTGGGCATGGGGCTCGCCGTGCTCACCACCCTGGTCGGCCATCCGCCCTCGGGCATCGGCGCCTGGTTCCTGGTCCTGCTCGGTCTCGGCATCGGCGGCGGCCTCGGCGCGCTGATCGCCAAGCGGGTGCCGATGACGGCGATGCCGGAGCTCGTCGCCGCCTTCCACTCGCTGGTCGGCATGGCGGCGGTGTTCGTCGCAGCCGGCGCACTCTATGCGCCACAGGCCTTCGGCATCGTCGAGAACGGCCACATCCACGGGCAGTCGCTGTTCGAGATGGGGCTCGGCGTCGCCATCGGTGCGATCACCTTCACCGGCTCGGTCATCGCCTTCGCCAAGCTGTCGGGCCGCATGTCCGGCAAGCCGATCATCCTGCCGCAGCGGCACCTGATCAATATCGGGCTCGCCGTCCTGCTGGTGGTGCTGCTCGGCCTGTTCATCGGCGGCGAGAGCAAGCTGGTGTTCTGGCTGATCGTGCTGGTGTCGCTGACGCTCGGCGGGCTGCTCATCGTGCCGATCGGCGGCGCCGACATGCCGGTCGTCATCTCGATGCTGAACTCCTACTCGGGCTGGGCGGCCGCCGGCATCGGCTTCACGCTGGGCAACCTCGCGCTGATCATCACCGGCGCGCTGGTCGGCTCGTCGGGCGCGATCCTGTCCTACATCATGTGTCACGCGATGAACCGATCGTTCATCTCGGTCATCCTCGGCGGCTTCGGCGGTGAGACTGCCGGCGGCGGCGGGGCAGGTGGGGCCGAGCAGCGCCCGGTCAAGCAGGGCTCGGCCGACGACGCGGCCTACCTTCTGAAGAACGCCGAGCGCGTCATCATCGTCCCGGGCTACGGCATGGCGGTGGCCCAGGCGCAGCACAGCCTGCGCGAGATGGCCGACATGCTCAAGAAGGAGGGCATCGAGGTCAAGTACGCGATCCATCCGGTCGCGGGCCGCATGCCCGGCCACATGAACGTGCTGCTCGCCGAGGCCAACGTGCCCTACGACGAGGTCTTCGAGCTCGAGGACATCAACAGCGAATTCCGGGATACGGACGTCGCCTTCGTCATCGGCGCCAACGACGTCACCAACCCGGCGGCCAAGACCGACAAGACCTCGCCGATCTACGGCATGCCGGTGCTGGACGTGGAGAACGCCAAGCAGGTGCTCTTCCTCAAGCGTGGCATGGGCTCCGGCTATGCCGGCGTCGAGAACGAGCTGTTCTTCCGCGACAACACGCTGATGCTCTTCGGCGACGCCAAGAAGATGGTCGATTCGATCCTGAAGAACATGTGACGACAGGGGGGGCGGCGCACCTGCGCCGAGTGCCGGCCTGCCGCCCCGCCGACGACACTTCCGGAAGCCGCCGGCCCGATCGCATCGGGCCGGCGGCTTCTGCATTTCGTCAGGCCGTGCCACCATCCGAGCCACCGGCGCCATCACGTCGGAAACCGCGCCAAAACGGCTTGCCAAGCTGCAGCGAAGGACTTAGACACCCCCCCACGAACGGGCGAGGCACTCGCTGCTCCCCCGATCACTGCGCGCCCGTAGCTCAGCTGGATAGAGCACCAGACTACGAATCTGGGGGTCAGAGGTTCGAATCCTTTCGGGCGCGCCATTCTTTCCGTTATTCTTTTCTCGTCGAAAAACGGCAGCTTAAGTGCCAACTGGCTACTGAGCCGCTTGGTGCGGCATCGACGGCCCGTCGATCGCATCGGGCTGCGGCAGCGGAATCCGACCAGCCCGACGTCATCGATCGAAGCTCTCGGCGACAGGCCGAGGGAAGCGGCAGCCTGATCGCCCCGGCGCCGGCAGGCGATCCTGGCGGCACCGCCGCAGCTACCCCACGCTTAGGCGATACGACCCACGCGGGGCGGGCAGAAGCGCGATGTCCGTTGGCGGGGACGCCACCAACCAAATCGCAGCGTCCGCCGCGTGGCCTTGGCCGGTTCGACAGCCCGCCAGATCGGCAAAATCGAGTTCAAAAGCGGTAGCCGATCCCCGCTCCGACGATGAGCATGTTCAAGTCGGCCTTCACCTGGACCCCCGCAACCTCGTACGAGACAGGCGGCACGAAGACGTACTTGACCATCGCGTTTCCGAACCAGTTGCCGGTCAGGTGATAATCGAAGCCGGCCTGGATCAGCGGACTCGCCTGCGACTTCACCGTGAAGGCCGGGATTCCCTTCGCCGGATAGACCGCGATGGGTGTCGTCGCGCTGGCGCCGACGCCGAGGTAGGGATTGAACCGGGCATTCGGCAGGAAATGATACCGCACCACGCCAGCGACGGCCGCGTTCCAGATCGATCCGATCGCGATGTCGCCGGCCAGCGAGTTCCGGATCACCGGGCGGGTGCGGATCGCCCCTGCCTGTCCTGAGACGGCGAGATGATCCGTCAGGAAGTAGGACACGTCGAGGTCGGGCAGAACGGCGGTGGGCGTGTCGACCCGGCCGCCGATGAGCTCGATGCGGGAGGTCCGTTCCGTCGGGATCATCCCGATGATCCGGCCGTGCACGAGCCAGTCCCCCGCCTTCAGGCCGTCCGCCGCCGAGAACGATTCCGCTGTCGCCGGACCGGACGGTTCCGCCGCGCACGATGCTGCGGATCCCAGCGAGCCCGCGACGAGCCCGACGACGAGTGCGATGCGAGACGGGTCGATCTTCGACATGAGGCTGCTTTCAGAGGTTCGTTCCGCGCAGGCGTGCCGGCGTTCCCGAAACGCGAAGCGGCCGCCCGGGCGGCTCGGCCGTTCCAGAAGCGCTACCTCTCGTGCGCCCCTCACCAAAACCTATGGCGGGAATATTACGAAAATCTCAATTTCACTAACGGTGCTTTGTTCGAGTTTATCGCTGTGGGGCTAGGGAATTATTAGAAATTCGGGCGCATCTCTGCTCATGGATAGAAAGAGCTTTCATCAAGACATTCCGTATCGTTAACAAACGATTGCCTTGAAGGTCTGGCTTCGGCGCAGGGCGACAGACATCGGGTTTGCAAGGTATCTGTCGGTGGTGGCAGCTTAAGAGATCCGTGCGTTATGTTGCTTGACCTCGCCACGCTCCATTTTGCCAGCGGTGCAAGTCGATGCGCCTACGTGATCGTGTTCCTCGTGATGGCCCTGAGCCAGCGTGGGCAGACCTATCTGTGGCATTGGATGGGGGCGATGGGCGCGTCCATGGCCGGATCGTTCATCATGATGGGCGTTCCGCCGGAGACCCTGCCGTCCGTTCCGGTCACGATTGTGGTCTACTGGCTCTACAGTGCGAGCCTTGTCCTATCCTGGACGGGCTTCCGGAGTTTCTTCGGACGGCCGGTCGATATCGGGCTCGGCGTATTCCTCTGTGCCCTGCCGGGCTTGCTGTATCCGGCCATGCTCTTGGCTGGCCTCTCCAACCGGCTGGCCCTCGCTGCCGTGTTCGCCTGCTGCCTCATCGTGGCGGTCCTGGCGTTTTACGAGACCGTCCGCAGGACGGCCGGAACCGCACGGCTCTGGTCCCAGTACATCGAGGCCGTGGCCTTCGGGTTCTACGCGCTGGTCTTCGTGCTCTCGATCGGCATGCTCCTCGGCACCGACAGACCGATCGCCTCGGCGGAGAGCGCACGCGCCTCTCTCATCCTCGATCAGGTCGCCGGAGTCTTCGTCTATTTCGGCTACGTCGCCATGGCCGCGGAGCGGGCCAACCGCAACCTCGTCCGGATCGCCGAGACGGACCCGCTCACGGGCCTCTACAATCGCCGCGGCCTGCAGGAGGCGTTGCGCCACCGCTACGTGCCCAGCGGAGACATGCCGGCCGGCCTCCTCATCGCCGATATCGATCATTTCAAGTCCATCAACGATCGCCATGGTCACGAGAGCGGCGACCTCGTCCTGATCGCGTTCGCGAACCGGATGCGAGGTGTCTTGAGGGCTTCGGATATCATCACCCGCTGGGGCGGGGAGGAATTCCTGGTCGTGCTGCCGGGGGTTACTCGGCAGGAGCTTGCCGTCATTGCCGAGTCGCTGAGGGCAAGCGTCGCCGAGCAGCCGTTTCCGCTCCGGGCCGGCTCGCTCGCGGTGACGGTCAGCATCGGTATCGCCACGGTCAACCTGGGCGACGGCGACTTCGAGCAGGCCACGCAACGGGCCGACGCCGCGCTCTATGGTGCCAAGACCGGCGGCCGCAACAGGGTCTGCTTCGGGCCGGCCCGCGCCTCGTCACAAGGTGCCCAGGCGCGTCGCGGCGAGGAAATCCTTGCCGATCTTCACGCGGCTTGGCAGGTTGGTGAAAACGCCTCGGCAGCCTGAGGTATAATCTAGAAACTGAGCTTTAAACTGTTTTGGAGGCCCGTATAAAGGAAAATCTGCCGTCGAATTCTGTATTCGGATTTTTTAAAAGCAGAATGTGTCGTCTAAGATCGTCGTGGAGTCATTTATTTGTAAATTAGTTTTATATATAGAGTGTGTATTTTGCGCAAATAGTTGTCGTGATCTATCGCTAAGTTTCTAAAATATTGCAATTTGTCATAAAAATATGCGGAAGCTAAATCGGGATATATCAAATCAAGACTTGCAAGCTATCTATTCGAAAATTACTTTGCTCAAACGAATGACGCGTCGTCTTGGGTGGGTAGAGTTCGCCCGCACGAGCACGTCTGAGAACCTCGTCCCGTGTCGGATGAATCTCTGCGCGCCATGATGCCAACTCCACCGCCTCATAGGCGAAGACGCGGACCGGAACCCGGCGGAGGCCGAGCTGGATCGCGGCGGCGTGACGGTGGTGCCCATCGAGAATGGCGAGCGTCGTCCGTTCGAGGCAGATCGGCTGGGTCCAGGCCTGCCGCGCGACGATCATGGCGATGACCTCGCGGACGCGGCCCAGGCTGATCTCCTCCGTCGGTCGCAGGTCGAGAGGGGAGATCAGGCGAATCTCGTCCGTGTTCATGCCGCCCGCTCCGGGACGATGGCGCCGTCGGTGAGGAACAGCCGCTCCGGGTGCGCGTGGCACAGGAAGTCGTGGTGCGAGATGTCCCAGCCGTAGGCGCCGGCCATCAGGAAGACGACGCGATCGCCGATCCGGGCGCGCGGGACCGTGACGTCGCGGGCGAGGATGTCCTTCGGCGTGCAAAGCTCGCCGGCCAGGGTGAGCGGTGCGTTCGTGATCTCGGGCCGCGGCCAATCGTGGTTCCAGGCTTCGTGCGGCTGGATCGTGAAAGGATGGTCGTGCGCCCAGGAGCTCGGTAGCCGGAAATGGTGCGTGCCGCCGCGCAGGAGCGCGAAGGCGCGGCCATGCGCGTGCTTGAGGTCGACGATCTCGCAGACATAGGCGCCATGGTAGGCCGCGACGATGCGGCCGCACTCGAACTGCACGCGGGTCCGGCCGTCGAGATGCGGCGCGAGCAGGCGTGCGAACCCGGCCGCATCGAAGCGCCAGTCCGGATCGGCATAGTCGACACCCCAGCCCCCGCCGAGATTGACCAGCTTCAGATCGAAGCCGTGCTCCTCCGCCCAGCGGCGGGCCAGCGCGAGTTCCGCGGCACAGAGCGCGGCGTGGCCGGCTGCGTCGCGGTTGTTCGAGACCGTATGGAAGTGAAAGCCCTCGAAACGCAGTGCCCGGCAATCGCGAAGGACCGTGATCGCGTCGGGGATCGCGGCTTCCTCGATGCCGAACTGCGTCGCCGCCCCGCCCATGGTCAGGGTCGCGCCCGGGACCGGACCGGCGAGGTTGACCCGCAGCAGCACCGGGAGAACAGCGCCGGTCGCATCGGCGACGGCGTTGGCGATCCGCATGGCCTGGATGCTCTCCAGGTGGAGCCGCTCGACGCCGTGCGCGAGAAGCGTGGTCACGTCGGATTCGGTGCGGGCCGGGCCGCCCATGATGATGCGCGCGCTCGTGCCCAGCGCGGCGCGGACCCGCCTGACCTCGCCGGCGGAGGCGACCTCGAAACCGCCGACATGGGGGGCGAGCGCCCTGAGCACGCGCGGGTCGTTGTTCGCCTTCACGGCGTAGAAGAAGTCGGCCCCGGGCGGCAGCGCCGACACGAGCGACCGGACCTGCCGCACCAGGGCGTCGAGATCGTAGAGGAATGCGCAGACCGGACGGTCGTCGTGCGTCAGCGCGGCGATCTGCTCGGCGGTGGGGCGAAACAGCGTCATGCTTGGGCTCCGGTGGCGGCGCGCCAGCCGCGGTCCGCCTGGGTCAGCGCCCGGCGCAACAGACCGCGGTCGTTGGCGGCGATGATTCCGAGGGTGCCCTCTTCGAGCATCCGCGGGACGTCGGCCTCCGTGCGCGCGAAGGCGACGTTGAGGATCCCGGCTTGCCGGCAGATCCGCGCGAGGGCGGTTCCCGCCGCGATCACGGCCGGTGCGCCGGTCTGCCAGGGCAGGCCGATCGCCTGCGAGTAGTCGGCGGCGCCGAAGAGCAGCCCGTCGAGGCCGTTGACACGGGCGATCCGCGCGGCGGCGTCGAGCCCCGCCGGCGTCTCGATCATCGCGATCACCAGGGTTTCGCGATCGAGCCGGGCGACGAGATCCGCAAGGTCGCAATCGCCGAAGCGGCCGAGGCGGCCGGCATTGAGTCCCCGTGCGCCGCGCGGCGCGTAGCGCGCGTTCCGTACCGCCGCCTCCGCCTGGTCCAAGGTGTCGACCCGCGGCACCACGATCCCGGCCGCGCCGGCATCGAGGCTCTGGAGGATGCGCTCGGAGGACGCGTTCGGCACACGCACGAGGGCGCTCAAACCGGCCCGGTCGGCCGCGGCGAGGAGCTGTTCGAGGGCGCCGCCGTCGATGAGGGTGTGCTCCAAATCGATCAGGACGAAGTCGAAGCCCGCCACCGCCGCGATCTCGACGATCTCGGGGGCGGGAATCGACACGAACAGGCCGCCGGTCGGCCGGCCGGCATCGAGGGCCGTCTTGAGGCGAAGGCGCGCCGTCACAGGCCGTCTCCCAAAGCGGCGAGGGGGTTGGCGACGGTGCGGCCGCGGGCACCGGCCGGGTCGAGACGGCGGCGGGCGAGATCCTCGATCACCACGGTCTCGGCGGCGAGCCGATAGCGCCGCACGCCTTCGCGCGCCTCCGGGAACGCCGCGCAATGGTCGCGCAGAACAGTCACGACCCGCTCCCAGAATCGCTGTTCGGCGTACCCGAACCAGAGTTCGAGGCACCAGCCGAGCTCGGCCAGGTTCACACCGAACAGGGCGTCGACCATGAAGTCGCGGACATCCTCGACCTCGCGCGCCTCGACGTAGGAGTTGGCGTTGACGCGGGCGTGCTCGGCCGGCGTCGGCACGAGCTTCGGCCGGCGGCAGGCCAGCAGCTTCGGCACGAACCGAACGCCGTCGTGAAAATCCTTGAGCGCCACCCGGGTCGGCCAGCCGTCGCGGTGGAACAGCACCATGTTCTGCTGGTGGCTCTCCAGCGCGACGCCCTTGGCGACGAGCAGATGGACCACCGGCAGCATCGCCACGGTGAGCAGCCGGTCGAGCCAGGGCTCGACGCCATGGCGCGCGATCCAGTCGGCGATGAACGGCGCGTCGCCGTCGCGATGGGTCAGAGCCGTGAACGGCACGGCCCTGTCGCCCTGGAGATGCGGGCCGATAGGGTCGCGCCAGATCACCGAGAGCGCACCGCGCAAGCTGCCTGCCCGATCCCAGGGCGGCGCGATCGTCACCGCCGCCCCCATGCGCTCGGCGAGGAGCACGGTGCCCGATCCGCTCAGATACGCGTCCTCGCGGACGATCTCCTGCAGCCACGCGCTCACGATCGGCGCGTTGAGCACCGTGTGCGGTGCGAGCGTGCGAGCCGTCGAGGTGTTGCGGATCGAGAGCGAGAGCTTCAGCGAGGGCGCGGCGGAGTCGGTCCGGTCGGCGAGGGTGCGGATCGATTGCTGCGCGCCGTAGACGTGCGGTCCCTCGCCGAGGACGACCAGCCGTCCTGCGTGCCGCTCCGCCGCACTCGCACCGTCGGCGAGGCGCTCCCACTGCCACGGATGGACCGGCAGCAGGACGAACGCGTCCGGCCGGCCGCCGCGTTCGGCGATGCGGGTGTCGAAGGCGGCCCGGGTCGCGGCGTCGAGGGTTTGCGACAGCAGGCCGTCGTCCTGGCTGCCGTCGGCGCCGATGGCGCTCGCGGCCGAGATCGAACGGTGGGCGGCGATCCAGACCGGGCGCAGCTCCGCACCGAATTCCGGGCCGTAGGCAGCGTTGTCGGCAGGCGAGAAGCCGATCCGCGACTTGAAGCAGGGGTGGTAGCGATGCCCGTCGGGCAACGCGCCCTCCAACTCGTCGTAGGCGAGGTTTCGGAGGGTCGTGCCGGCACCGTGTTCGAGGGCGCGGGCATGGTTGTCCTGGGTGCGCGCCAACTCTTCGGCGAAGCGCGCATGGTCCTCCGCCGTACCGGGCAGGTGCGGCAGGAGGTCGGCGAGGAAGACGGAGGCGTCGCCGACGGGGCCGCCCTCCGTGGTGAGGCTGCCGGTCTCGACGAGGACGCGGCCGTAGGCCCACATCCGGCGCGCGCGGGCGACGTAGGTTCGTTCGCCCTCCGCGACGGTGAGCACGACGCGAAGGCTTTCCTCTTCGCCCTGCATGGTCAGGATCGCGCCGGGCAACAATGCCTCGTGCAGCAATGCGCCGAGCAGCTGGACGGCGACGCGCTGGCCCGCCTCGTTCCAGGCGCGCAACGCTGCGTCCCCCGCGACGTGCAGGCGGGTGTTCTCCTTCGAGCTGCGCAACGGATTGGCGAGCCTGACATAGGCGGGCCGTTCGCCGCGCCCGGCGAGGCAACTCGCGAGGTTGGCTTTCGCGGGCAACGTCTCGGCGTCGAGGAGCCGTGAGACCAAGGCGACCGTCTCGGGGGCTTCGTCGGCCTCGGCGAGGGTCCGCGACAGGACCTGCCAGAGGCCGGCTTCGCCGGTTTCGGCCGCCCGTGCCACGACCGCGACGACGTGGGAGGCCTGGTTGACGATCAGGTAGTAGAGCAGCCGGTGCCACGCCTCGTCGGCCGCGTAGTATACCGCCGGATCGAGTTCGAGGCCGCCCGCCACCGCCGAGAAGCGATGCCCGTCGATGCTGACGCCTTCGAGGTCGCGCAGGACGAGACGTTCGGGCAGGCGGCCGTCCGGCCGCGCATCGAAGGCCAGCAGGCTGTTCTGCGCATGCGCCTCCAGGCTGATCCCGGTCGTCGCGAACAGGCGCAGAACCGGCAGCAGAACGGCATGTCCATAGGCGCGGATCCAGGCCGCGGCCTCGTCGGCCCCGGTCAGCGCGCAGCCGAGGGCCGCCAGGATCGGCCTGCCGTCGCGGGGCGAGGGCTCCAGCAGGCCGGCGACGACGAAGGCTTCGCGGGACGGCCCCTCGCGCAGGAGCACGCCCGTCACCGCATCGAGCTGCGGATGATCGAGGAACAGCGCGCCGCGCTCGCTCAGCACGTCGAGCCCCGCCTCGGCGACAGCCTCCGGCACTGCCGCGAAGGCGCGGGCGGCCGCAATGCTGCGCGCCAGATGCTCGCGGCTGTTGGTGCGGGCGAAGTTGGTGATGCGGGCCGCGATCGGCAGCTTGAGGAACAGGTTGCTCGCGGGCGCGAAGACCGTGCGCACGGACGAGGTCGGCCGCACCGTCTCGCCGCTCGGGCCGGTCAGCGCGAGCCGGCCCTCGGCGGCGAGCGCCGCGAAGGCCGGATCGGTCTCGAGCCGCGCGGCCTGCCAGGGGTGGCTCGGTAGGACGACGCGATCGCCGATCGTCTCCGGTGGCAGGCCGGACAGGGCAATCAGTGCCTCCCGGGTCGCGGCCTCGGCGCCCGGGTCGCGCCACAGCCCGATGACGAGATCGGGATCGGCCAGGATCCAGCGCAGCCGGAAGCCGACACCGCGCTCCGGGCCGTAGGCTTCCGTGTCGGCCTCCGAGAAGCCGTCGACGCTCTTTGCCAGCGGGTGGAACGGGTGGCCGTGCCACAAGCTCTGTTCGAGCCCGATCGGCGTGAGGTCGGGCGCCCGATGCGCGCAGGCCCGGATGTGATCGGCGGAGCGGTCGAGGCTGTCGAGCATGCGCCGCTTCACCGTCTCGCGGATCGGGCTCGGTTCGCCTGCGAGGGCATCGACCATGCGCCGGGCCAGGTCTCCGGGATCGTCGCACGGTACGGTTCGCCCGTCCTGCAGACGCAGCCGGAGAGGGCCACCCCATGCGTGGAAGCCGCCCGGCGAAGACCGCAGGCAGGGTACGGTCACGGTATCGGTGCCCAATGGAATCGCGCAGATCTCACCCTCCCGCGGCGCGACCCCGCCCGCGCACTCGCGCAGCCAGGTGTTGAGCAGGCGCTCGATCGCATGCGCTTTGTGGACGGCCGCGACCGGGTCGGGTCGGTCCGATGTGGCGAGGGCGCGTGTCATGCAGCGCGGCTCCGGTTCTTTCGATGGATGGGATGGTGGGCGACGACGAGCCAGACGGCGCCGGCGAGCGACAGCCCGGCCGCCGCCCAGATCGCTCCGGCCGGGCCGAACGGCACCAGGACGAGCCCGGCGACGAAGGGGCCGGCGAGCTGCCCGAGGGTGAGGCTCGCCCGGACGTGGGCGATTGCGGCGACGCGGTTCGGGCCGGCCGCTTCCGCCGCGGCGAACAGGGCCGGCGACTGTCCGGCGAACAGGGCGCCCTGCAGCAGCCGGAGTACCGCGATCCCGACGAGTCCGAGTCCGAGGGGGATCGCCGCGAAGGCCAGCGCGCAGCCGGCGAGCGACAGGGCCAGCGCCGTCAGCGGCGAGAGCGCGCCGATGCCGCGGGCCCAGAACGGCAGGACCAGCAGCGCCACGAGCCAGCTCGAGGAGTGCAGCAGGCCGATCAGCCCGGGCGTGAACATGGCCGGATCGGCTGCTGTCGCCCAGGTCGGGAAGAAGGCGACGAAGGCGAAGGCTCCTGCACTGCCGAGCAGGCCGGCGCCGAGGACCGGCCAGCCGGTGATCCTGCCGCCGGCGCTACCCTCCGGCGCGTCGAGGGAGATGCCACGGCACAGGGCCGCCGCCCCGAGGCTCGCCACCAGGACGAGGCCGCCGCAGGCGAGCATCAGCGTCGTGAAGCGGCCGTGTTCGAAGGCCAGGCCGCCGACGAGCGGCCCGATCAGGCAGCCGGCCGAGACGGCCTGCTGCATCCGGGTGTAGCCGCGCGCCGGGTCGAGGCCCACTTCCCGGAAGGCCAGGGCCAGCACGACGCCGCCGCCGGCTGCACCCTGCACGAGGCGGGCGAGCACCAGAGCGAGCGGATGGGTCGCGGAGGCAATCATCGCGCAGCTGAGGGCGCTGAGCAGTCCGGTCCAGAGGATCAGGCCGGGGAGCGAGACCCAGACGGCGAGCCGTGCCCAAGCCGGCGTGAGCGTGAGGGTCGTCACGGCCGGTGCCGCCAGCGCCATCGCCGTCCAGAAGGCCGGCGCATCGCTCATCCCGGCGACCTGCATCCCGAGGAACGGCAGCAGCGCCAGGGGCGCCGCCGTCACCAGCGTCTGGAGGGCGACGAGGGCGAGAAGATCGTACGGATGCACCGGGTCGGTGCGGACATCCGCTGTCAGGGGCTGCGAGATGGCGCTCATTGCAGTGCGCCGCGAAAGATCGGGTTCGGCGCGGAGCCGAGCCGGCTCGGCATCGAGGTGTTCGCCGTCTCGACGGTGAGGAGCGGCGTGAGCACCTGCTTGAACGGCGCCTCTTCGGTATCGAGCAGGATCCGCGTGATGAACGACCGCCGTGCGGCCGGCATGTCGGTCTCGGCGAGCACGCGCTCGCAGGTGGCGACGAGAATACGCCGCGCCGCGTGCAGGCCGAATCCCTGCCCGGCAGCAGCGAAGGCCTCGGCGACGGCGCGCAGGGCGACGTCGACGGCCAGCGTCTGGGCGTAGGCGAGGAGATCCTCGGGCCGGCGCAGCAGCAGCGAATTCCGCAACGGATCGGTGACGCGATACGGCGGAACGGTCAGGTCGCTCTCGGCGAGCCAGGCTGGCGCGGTGCGCACGGTGTCGTGGTCGCGCAGCACGATGCGGCGCGGCGCACCGTCGGAGCAAAGCAGCAGCGCGTTCTGGCCGTGCAACTCCGGTACGAAACCCAGGGCGACGCAGCGCAAGGCTGCGCCGAGGACGAGGTCGGCGATCCCGGCGAAAAGCTCATTCAGATCTGCATCGTCTCCGGCCACGGCGCGGACGGCCGGCGGCAGACCGCCGAGCGGCACGACGGCGAAGCTCGCGAGCGGCACCGGCACGCCGGCCTCGTCCGGAAGGCGGCGGATCTGGCATCCGAGCAGGGCGCCGCGTTCCGCGTAGATGTCGCCGTCGCCTTCCGAGAAATGCCAGAATGCCGTCTCGTCGGCGACGCGGACGTGGCGCGCGAGCCAGGGGTCGCGCGGCATGGCCGTCCTCACCAGCGCTTCGCCGTGCAGGCCGTTCTGCAGGGATTGCGGCGGCAGCAGGCGACGCACGCCGAGCGTCTGGACGTCGAGCGGCAGCTTGAGGTGAAGGCCGGGACGCGACGGCAGCGCCACCGTCCGCAGCGACGATGTCGCCGCGCAGAGCGGACCCTGGAAATCGAGAGGAACGAGGCAGCCGGAGCGCGCCTCGGCACCGAACGGCTCGGCGAGGGCGTGCGCGGCCTGCCAGGGATGCAACGGGATGGCGACGTGCGAGGCGGCGAGGCCGCGCTCGGCGAGTTCGGCGTCGAGCATCATGCGCTGGGGGGCATCGAGGAGGACGCATGCCGGCCCGCCGGGATCGGCCAGCGGCGACGCCGCGCAGTGCTCCCGCGACAGCGCACACCACGATAGCGGAAAGTAGCGGCCAGTTTCCGCGCCGTAGGCGACGCTCTCCTCCCGGCTCAGACCGTGCCGTGAGCGGCCGAGCGGGTGGAACGGGCGGTCGCGCCAGGCGGCGAGCCGCTCGAAAGCCAGCGGCAACCCGGCCCGCGCGTCGGTGTCCACATCCGCGGCCGTCGTGTCCCAGAGATCGGCCTCTCCGACGATGCCGTGCAGCCGCGCGATCGTACCCGCGGCGATGGCGGGAGAGAGGTCCGGTACGGCCGAGAGCACGCGGGTGAGCAGGCCCGACGCGTCGAGGGTGTCCTCGGCCGTGGCGCTTTCATAGCGGACAGGCCCGGCGAGGCGGACGCCGCGTCTCCAGCCGTCCG
This sequence comes from Methylobacterium sp. WL9, assembly GCF_008040035.1. Taxonomy (NCBI): domain Bacteria; kingdom Pseudomonadati; phylum Pseudomonadota; class Alphaproteobacteria; order Hyphomicrobiales; family Methylobacteriaceae; genus Methylobacterium; species Methylobacterium sp. WL9. Next base: position 2,975 of record NZ_VRVE01000060.1, on the reverse strand, counting down.
GTCTTACGGTCGCGCGCAGGTGGGCGGCGCCGAGGGCCAGAGCGTAGTCGCGGCTGCCGTCGGCGAAGCACGGCCCCAGGACCGCGCGACTGCGAAAGCCCGCCACGTCCTCGATCCAAAAGGCGTCGAAGAGCTCCGCAAGGAGTTCCGGCCCGATCGGACGCGTCATCGGTACGGTCACGGCGCGCCGCCCGTCAGTACAGCGGCAGAACGGTGCCGGCGCCCTTCGCCTCCGCGCGGCGCAGGATCGCGGCGGCGCAGGCGACATCGTCGATCGCCATGCCCATCGGGTTCAGCAGGATGACCTCGTCGTCGGTCTCGCGGCCGGGTTTTCTGCCGACGACGATCTCGCCGAGTTCCGCATGCAGGGTCTCGCGCGAGAACTGCCCCGACTCGACGAGCAGGTTGATGATCTTCTTCTCGCGGTTCGATTGGTCCCAATCGTCGACGACGACCTTGTCGGACTTCAGGAAAACCTCCCTCTCCACGTCCATGATCGAGACATTGGCCAAAAAAGTCCCCCGCGAGAGCCAGGAGAACGGCAGGTAGGGTGTGTCGGTCACGGTGCAGGTGATCACGACCGACGCGTCGCGCACGGCCGCCTCGGCGGTCTCGGCGATCGCGATGCGCAGCCGCGGGAACCGGTCGCGCAGTCGCACCGAGAGGTCCTCGGCCGCCTCCCGGCGCAGGTCGAACAGACGCAGGCTTTCGAGGCCTGGGAACTGTTCGGCCAGCATCCGCGCCTGCCGCTCGCCGATCGGGCCGCAGCCGACGATGGAGGCATCCGTGAAGCCGGCCTTCGCGAGGTGCCGGACGGCGATTCCCGTGACGGCGGCGGTGCGCATGGCGCTGATCAGGCCCGCTTCCATGATCGCGACGGGGAAGTTCGTCTCGGCATCGTTCAGCACCATCACGGCGCTCGCCCGCTCCATCCCGCGTGCGGACGGGTTGTCGTGCTTCGAGCCGATCCACTTCAGGCCGGAGATGGGGGCCTCGCCGCCGATCCAGGCCGGCATGGCGATGATGCGGTCGGCGATGTGGCGGCCGCGCGGGTTGCGCAGGTAGGGCTTCAGCGGCTGCACGAACTCGCCGGCCGCATGCAGGCGGAGGCCGTGCTCGATCGCCTCCATGTAGAGGTCGGAATGGTCGCCGCCGAGGGCGGCGATGTCGGAGCGCGACAGGTAGCGCAGAGTCGGAGCGGTCATGGCGTTCGCCTTCTGGTAACGAGGGGTCGATGGATCGGCGCATGGGACGGCGCTCCCCGTGCGAGCAGCGCCGCTCGGGGTTTCGCGTCGGATCTGGACCGCCGGTCAGGCCGCGGCGGGTCTCGCGGCGTCGGGGCGGCGCTTCGCGACGCGGTGATAGGAATCCGCGAATGAGCGCGTCAGCCGCCGCTCCGGCTCGGGCCAGCTCCGGTCGTGGACGGTGTCGAGGTAGCGCTCGCCACGATCCGGCAGCAGCGTGACGATGCGCGAGCCGCGTGGCAGTTGCGGGATCAGCTTGCCGATCGCGGCGACGACCGCGCCGGAAGAACCGCCGGCCAAGATGCCCTGGTTGTCGACGAGGCGGCGGCAGCCCAGCGCCGCTTCCCAGTCCGTCGCGTAGATCACGCCGTCGACCTCGGATTCCGAGAGCTGTTCGGGTACGCGGCTCGCCCCGATCCCGGGAATGTCGCGACGGCCGCCGGGCGCGCCGAAGATGACCGAGCCTTCCATGTCGACCGCGACGACCTCGATCCGCGGCCAGCGCTCGCGCAGGCGCCGCGCCAGACCCATCAGCGTGCCGCAGGTCGAGACCGCGGCGACGACGTGGCTCGGCTCGGCCGGCATCTCGCGCAGGATCTCGGTACCGATCCCGTCGTAATGTGCCCGCCAGTTATCGGGGTTGGCGTACTGGTTGAGCCAGACGGCGCCCGGAATCGTCCCGGCGAGGTGTTTCACGCGGCGCACGCGGGTGTGCAGGTAGCCGCCCTCCTCGTCCTTCTCCTCGACCCTATCGATCTGTCCGCCATACGCTTCGATCAGCCGGAGGTTGGCGGGGGCGATGTTTGGGTCGACGACGGCCGTGAAGCGCAGCCCACGCTGCCGGGCGATCATCGCCAGAGCGATGGCGAGGTTGCCCGACGAACTCTCGACGAGATGGCTGCCGGCGGTGATGCGGCCCGACCTGACCGCCTGCTCGACCATGTAATGAGCCGTGCGATCCTTCACGCTGCCGCCGACATTCAACATTTCGAGCTTGGCGAAGACCGGAACCGCATCGGGCGGAAAGACCCGGTCGAGTCGAACCAGCGGCGTACTGCCGACCGTCGTTTCTGAGCTCGTCGTCATGGCTGCTTCCATTTTTGGAATGGCTCTGAAGTTGTCCGGCGCCATGCGGCCTCAATAGGCGGCAGCAGGAAAGATTTCCCGGCGCGTCAGCTTGGCAAAGACATAGCTGCTGACAAGCAAAAATCAAGAACCTGGATGAATGACCAAGATCACGTCTTGGAAAATACGATAGAACCATTCTATCGTATGGAAAAATTGTCAGATAAATCTTGATCTTGCTGGAGGGCGAAGAATGAAAAATACCCGCCACCGCGTCCTCGATCGAGGAGAAACAGCTTCGCTCAAGGACCAGAAATGACGCTCGCGGGAATGGTTGCGTTCTATACGAAAAATCAATGTTTGGAATTAGAACAGAACAACCTTGTGTCTCTTAGATCACGGATCGCGCAAACCGTCAGCCGTCACTGCCCCATAGCTTGCAGGCGTGTGAATGGACCCGGTAGATAGCATCACGGACTCGTGTACAGACGTTATAATACTGTATTATATGTAGTTCTATATTTGTTCGCGTCTGAGGCGGTGGATTGTTGTTTATGACGTATCGGCGAGATCGCGATCGACGCAGCGAAGCCGGCACGGGGCGACGGGACGGCCTGGGCGCAGGCTTCGGCAGAACCGGTACGATCCTGGTCGCGGCCGTCCTGA
>NZ_VRVE01000005.1:0-117989 GCF_008040035.1 Methylobacterium sp. WL9 | reverse complement strand
GTGCCGGCGCGCATCGCGCCGCACGGCCCGCCACGCCCCGCCGGCCGAGGCGTCGCGGTGGATCGCGGCGGCGGCGATCAGCAGCAGGGCCGTCAGCCGGGAAGCCGGCAGGTTCACGAGGTCGTCGAGCCGGGCGGAGGCCCAGCCGAAGGCCTCATGCCGCGGGGTACGGTGGCCGATCATGCTGTCGGCGGTATTGATAGCCTTGTAGAGCACGCCGCCCGGCAATCCGCCGACACCGAGCCAGACGGCCGGCGCGACGATTCCATCCGAAAAGTTTTCGGACAGGCTTTCGATCGCCGCGCGGCAGATGCCGGCTTCGTCCAACGTCTCCGTGTTGCGGCCGACGATCATGGATACCGCATGCTGGCCAGCGGCTAACCCGTCATTGGCCAGGTCGTGCGCCACGCATGCGACGTGGCTATACAGGCTGCGCTGCGCCGGAAGGCTGGCAGCAAGCAGGGCTACGAGTACGAGTGATCCTGCTCGGCCGGCATAGGCGGCGAGCATCGTCAGGACGATCGCCGTCGATCCGGAAATGGCGATGAGCATCACCAACGCCACGATGCCGGATACCCGGCGCCGGGCCTCGCCACCGCGGTTGAACCCGGCTTCGAGGGCCGCGATCAGCCGGCCGATCCAGGTGACAGGGTGGCCGAACGCCCTGTAGAGGCGATCCGGATAGCCGGCCGCCGCCTCGATCGCCAGCGCGAGGCACAGGATCGCGAGCGCGTCGGGCGGGTGGGTCAGGCTGGTCCAAGGCATTGATGTGTCTGCGTTTTCCGCAAACGAGGCGGAGGCTCTAGCGGAGGGCGGCACGCTCCCGGTCTTCCACGGCGGCGATCTCGACGCCGCTCGGAGGCAGTTTCCGAACGCGCCGGAGCCCTGGCTCGACCTGTCCACCGGGATCAACCCGGTCCCCTATCCGCTGCCGCCCTTCGAAGCCAGCACCCTCCAGCGCCTCCCCTCGGCCGCCGACCTCCTCACGCTCAAGCTTGCCGCCGCGAAAGCCTACGGCGCACCGGACTCGAACCACGTCGCCACCGCTCCCGGATCACAGATCCTGATCGAGACGATCCCGCGGCTCCGGCCCGCATCCCGCGTGGCCGTCGTCGGGCCGACTTATGCTGAACATGCAATGGCTTGGCGGCGATCGGGCCATGCCGTCGAAACGGTGTCGGAGCTGCCGTCGGCCGACCGTTTGGACGTCGTCGTCGCGGTCAACCCGAACAATCCGGACGGCCGGATTCATGCCCCCGACGCTCTCCGGCAGCTATCTCGAACGCTATCGAGCAAGGGCGGCCTCCTCGTCGCCGACGAGGCTTTCGCCGACCTCGAAGCCGACGGCTCGGTGGGAACCGACCTCGGTGCGGGAGCAGTGCGTCTGCGTTCCTTCGGCAAGAGCTACGGGCTCGCCGGCCTCCGCCTCGGCTTCGCGTTGGCCGAACCGATCCTCGCCCAACGCATCGAAACCGCCCTCGGCCCCTGGGCCGTGTCGGGGCCGGCGATCGCAGCCGGGCTCGTTGCGCTCCCGGATGCGGCCTGGCGGCAGGAAACTGCGACGGCGCGGGCGAAGGATGCGGCGCGGCTCGACCGGATGATCGTTCGCGGCGGCGGCCAAATCGTTGGCGGTACGGTCCTTTTTCGGACCGCGACCTTCCGGGACGGTCTATCGATGTTCCGTCTCCTCGGGGAGGCGGGGATCTATGTCCGCCGGTTTCCGGAGGCGCCATCCCAACTCCGCTTCGGCCTGCCGCCCGATAAAGGGGCTTGGTGCCGGCTCTCGCGGGTGCTCAAATCGGTCTAAATCTTTGCTGTCGCATGACGTTTTCGGGAAACCGGAATCCGCTTTCCCGCATCATGCTCTGGCCCGGCCTCCGAACCAGGACACAGCGAGGGCACCGACGGCAAAAGCGCCGCCGACCAGGCAGACGCCCGACCAGCCGGCCATCATGAAGGCGCGCGTGCCGGTAAAGGCCCCGAAGGCACCACCAACGAAAACCGACGTGAACAGCACGGTGTTGATGCGTCCCCGCGCTCCGGCGACGAGGGCGTAGGCACGGGTCTGGTTGGCGATCAGCGCGGCGTTGATCCCGAGATCGATCAACAGCACGCCGACGACGATGGCGGCTAGCGACCACGATCCGCCGACGGCCAACACCGCGAAAGCCGCGATGACGCAGAGGCTTCCGGCGATGACGACCGGACGCGCGCTGCGACGATCGCTGTAGCGGCCGGAGAGCGGCGCGATGATCGCACCGGCCACGCCGATGACGCCGAATAGGCCCGCGCCCGCCGGGGAAAGATCGAAGGGTGGCGCCTCGACGAGCAATGCCAGGGTTGCCCAAAAGGCGTTGAAGCTCGCGAAGAGCAGCCCCGGCGACAGGCTGGAGTTCTGCAGCACCGGCTGCGAGCGCAGGAGGTGGAGAAGCGACGTCATCAGGGCTCGGTAGCGAAGCCGCTTCGGTGCAGTGTGGGGCAGGGTCACGGCCGCAATGCCGGCCATGAGGACGGCCACCATCGCCGCCGCAGCGAAGACGGATCGCCATCCGAAATGCGCGCCGACGAAGCCGCTGGCGGTCCGAGCCAGCAGGATGCCGCAGAACAGCCCGGTCATGACCTGGCCGACCATGCGCCCGCGAGTGGCATCCGGCGCGAGTTCGGCGGCAAAGGGCACGGCCTGTTGCGCGGCGGAGGCAAGGATGCCGATCGCAAGGCTCGCCGACCCGAGCACGGCTAGATTCGCACTGAGAGCCGCGACAACGAGCGCCACAGCAAGTCCGAGCAACTGACCGATGATCAGGCTGCGGCGCGGTAGGGCGTCGCCCAGCGGCACCAGCCCGAGGATGCCGAGGCCGTAGCCGACGAGACTCGCCGTTGGCACCACGAGGGCGGCTCGATCACCGAATTCGGCCACCAGAAGCGCCAGCAGCGGCTGATTGTAGTAGATGTTCGCGACGGCGCCCCCGGCGATCAGGGTGAGACCGAGCCTCGTCCTTACCGTGAAGCCATACGTGTCGTCGCGCGGTGTACGGCTCACGTGACCGCCATCGCACGGGTCGGTTGGGGCTGTGAAATGGCGTGATGGGTGGCGGCGAGGCTGGACATCCCCGCTCGGCTACCGGGCTCGTCGAAAAGCTGCAACCCGGAAGCGTCCGCTCGCCTGCCCCTCGAGCGGTCAATCGATGTTACGTTTGCGGAAGAAGCCCCTTCGCAGAAAGCTTTGTCGAATCGCTCGTTCGTCCCCATATCCAGTCAGCTGCGGAGAAAAAGGATCCGTCCGCGCCAGCGTCGTTCGAGCCTGCGTCGCAGGGGGTCCTACCGCATCAAGCGAATGCTCGCAGGAATGGAGTCGTGCGTGTCAAACTACCTCATCCACTTCGCCAAGGAGATACTCGGCGTTCCGTTCACTGTCGGTTCCGTCGAGATCGCGAAGGCGCGGGATCCGGAGCGGGCGTTGCGTGCCGCAGAAATCCGGTTCGCCCGCCAGCATGGCCTGGTCGATTGGCGCGAGCGGGCGGACACGGCCGACATCGCGACCTCATCCGCCGGCAGACGGGGCTGACCCGTTCGGGAATGGCAGCGACGCGGTGTCCGTGCTGGCCGAAACCGGCCCACGGCCCTAAAATCTCAAGCTGAGCGGGGAGGCTGTTACCGCTCCCCGGATTGGCGATCGGGGCCGGAGAGTCGGATAGCGTTCCATGGCGGCGATCTCATTTCTCGGCGACCTCCTGCAGACGATCGGCGATCGCGGACGCGATCTGATCAATTTCGGACGTAGCGAACTCGGTCGCGCCGATAGCGCGGCCGACCTGCTGCGACTCTGCGAAGATCTGATCTCCCGGCGCGGCGAGGCCTCGGGCGTCGCCCTCGCCCGCCTGATCCTCGAACGCTACGCAGCTCTGCCGCAGGAAGAGCGGCTCGCCTTCCTCAGGCTCGTCGCAGCAGAATTCGATGCCGATCATGATGCGGTCGATGAAGCCATCGCCGCCTACAGGGCCAACCCGACCCGCGCTCAACTCGGCCAGTTGCACGAGTCGGCCGAGCCGCGTGCTCAGGAGCTGATCCGACGGCTCAATCTCGCGCGCGGCGGTACGTTGGCGCTCGTACGCATGCGGCAAGACTTGTTCGTGCTCCGCAAGCGCCTGAAGCAGGAAGGTGCCGATCCCGACCTGATCGATGCCGCCGGCAGCCTCGACAGTGATTTCGAGCACCTGTTCATGTCGTGGTTCAACCGCGGTTTTCTGGTGCTGCGGCATATCGGCTGGAGTTCGCCGGCCGACATCCTCGAAAAGATCATCCGCTACGAGGCCGTGCACGAGATCGAGGACTGGGACGACCTGCGCCGCAGGATCGAGCCGCAAGACCGGCGCTGCTACGCATTCTTCCATCCGGCGCTGCTCGACGAGCCGCTGATCTTCGTCGAGGTGGCGCTGACCTCCGGGATCGCCTCGTCCATCGGGCCGATTCTAGCGGACGAGCGCGAGCCGCTGCCGATGCGGTCGGCGACGACTGCGATCTTCTATTCGATCTCGAACTGCCAGCCTGGGCTTGCAGGCGTCACCTTCGGCAACTTCCTGATCAAGCAGGTGGTCGAGGACCTCGCCCGCGAGATCCCGACGCTGAAGACCTTCGTCACGCTCTCGCCGGTTCCGGGTTTCCGGAGCTGGCTCGACCGCGAGCGCGGCTCGGATGCTCCGCAGGGGCTGACCCCAGAGGATGTCGAGACCCTGCGCCTGCTCGATTCAGACGATTGGCAGGGCGACAAGGCGAAGACCGAGGCTGTGCGGCGAGCGATGCTGCCCGCGGCGGCGGCCTATTTCCTGCGCGCCAAAAATGCCAAGGGGCGCCCGGCCGACCCGGTGGCGCGCTTCCATCTTGGCAACGGCGCGCGGCTGGAGCGCATGAATTTTCTCGGCGACACCTCGCCGAAGGGGGTCGGACAGTCCTACGGCCTGATGGTGAACTATCTCTACGACCTCTCCGCGATCGAGAAGAACCACGAGACCTACGCCAATCTCGGCACGGTCGCGGCCTCGTCGGCCGTCAGCCGCGAACTGCGGGCGAACCTGCCGCCGCCCCGTGCGCTGGTTCTGGCGGAGGCGTGAGCGGAGGCCACTGCCGAACATGCAGCAAACTGCATGTCGCTTAGCCTCGACAGTCTAGACACGTTCGCATCTGACATGTCACAGAGCGCGGCTATGGGAATGTGGTCGGGTGACCCCTGGTCGCATTGTCCGCAGCGACGCGATGGTGTCTGCCGTCACGTTAGGCTGATCTCCCGCGCAAAGCTCGCAAGGCGCTGATCCGGCAGAAGACCGGAGTGCTTCTCGGCGAGACGTTTGCGCTTCTCCGTTCGGAGTACGAGTCTTGGCGAACACCTCGGCCACCACTGCAGGCGCGCAGGATCAGGATGGCAGCCGTCGCGACTTCCTGTTTCTCGCGACCGGTGCGGCCGTCGCCGTGGGGGGCGCCTTCGCTGCTTGGCCCTTCGTCTCGTCGATGCGGCCCGACGCGGCGACGATCGCGGCCGGCGCGCCCCTCGACGTCGATCTCGCCCCGATCACGGACGGCCAGATCGTCAACGTGTTCTGGCGGGGCAAGTTGATCTTCGTCCGCAAGCTGACGGAGAAAGAGGTCAAGGACATGAAGGCGATCCCGGTCTCGGAGCTCTCCGATCCGGCCCCCTTCGACGCCCGCGTGAAGTCGGGCCACGACCAGTGGCTCGTAGTCTACGGCAACTGCACCCATCTCGGCTGCGTGCCGATCGGCCACCAGGGCAACTTCGAGGGTTGGGCTTGCCCCTGCCACGGCTCGCAGTTCGATGCAGTCGGCCGCGTCCGCCGCGGCCCGGCGCCGATCAACCTGCCGATCCCACCCTACACCTTCGCCTCCGACACCAAGGTCCGGATCGGCGAAGAGGGCGGCAAGGCCGCGGCCTGAACCGACAATACGCGGACATGATAAGCGGAGCTGAGCGGGTCACCTCATGAGCGCGCACGCCACCTCGATCTACGTTCCCAAGAGCCGCATCGCGAAGTGGTTCGAGTCGCGCCTGCCGCTCGTCGGCTTGGTTCACTCCTCCTTCATCGCCTACCCGGTTCCGCGAAACCTCAACTACTTCTGGACCTTCGGCGCGATCCTGTCGGCCTTCCTCGGCATCCAGATCGTGACCGGCGTCTGGCTGGCGATGCATTACGAGCCGTCGGCCGGAGCGGCCTTCGAGAGCGTCGAGCACATCATGCGCGACGTGAACTACGGCTGGCTGCTACGCTACATGCACGCCAACGGCGCCTCGATGTTCTTCCTGGCGGTCTACGTCCACATCTTCCGGGCGCTCTATTATGGGTCCTACAAGGCCCCGCGGGAGGTGCTCTACCTGCTCGGCGTCATCATCTACCTGCTGATGATGGCCACCGCCTTCCTCGGCTACACCCTGCCGTGGGGCCAGATGAGCTTCTGGGGCGCCACCGTCATCACCAACATCCTCGCCGCGATCCCGATCGTCGGCGACTCGATCCAGAGCCTGCTCTGGGGCGGCTACTCGGTGGGTAATCCGACGATCAACCGCTTCTTCTCGCTGCACTACCTGCTGCCCTGGATGATCGCCGGCGTCGTCTTGCTGCATGTCTGGGCGCTGCACGTCACGGGTCAGAACAACCCGGCCGGCATCCCGATCAAGTCGAGCAAGGATGCGGTTCCGTTCACGCCCTACGCTACCGTGAAGGACGCGTTCGCGACGGTCGCGTTCATGATCATCTTCGCGTGGTTCGTCTTCTACCAGCCGAACTATCTCGGCCACGCCGACAACTACGTGCCGGCCAACGCCTCGGTGACCCCGGCGCACATCGTGCCCGAATGGTACTTCCTGCCATTCTACGCGATCCTGCGCGCGGTACCGGACAAGCTCGGCGGCGTGATCCTGATGTTCGGCGCGGTGATCATCCTCGCCTTCGCGCCCTGGCTCGACACCTCGCGGGTCCGTTCGACGAACTACCGCCCGGTCTACAAGGTGTTCTTCTGGGTGTTCGTCGTGAACGCGATCCTGCTCGGCTGGCTCGGTGCCAAGCCGCCGGAGGGTGGCTACGTCATCGTCGGCCGGATCTGCACGGTCTACTACTTCGCCCACTTCCTGCTCGTGATGCCGCTCTGCGGCCTGTTCGAAACGCCGAAGGCGCTGCCGGGCTCGATCCTCGAGACCGTCACCGGACCGGGGCAGCAGGGTTGGGACGGGCGCCAGGGCGGCCAGCCGCAGGATCCTGATAAGGGCATCCCGGATTGGGCCATGCCCGATGCGGTCAAGCGTAGCTGAGCGGCGGGGACACGAGATGATGCGTTACCCGAGCACACTTGCAGCGGGCCTGATCGCCATCCTCGGCATCGGCCAAGCCTCTGCCGAGGAGCACGCGCCCAACCCGCCGCGCCAGAAGTGGAGCTTCGCCGGCGTGTTCGGCAAGTTCGACGAGGCGCAGCTTCAGCGCGGCTTCCAAGTCTACAAGGAAGTCTGCTCGAACTGCCATTCGATGAAGCTCGTCCGCTTCCGTAACCTCGCGGAGGAGGGCGGCCCCGGCTTCAGCGCCGCGCAGGTCAAAGCGCTCGCCGAGACCTATCAGGTCAAGGAAGAGAACGACAAAGGCGAGGTCGTCGACCGTCCCGGCCGCGCCGCCGATGGCTTCCCGCCGATGTATCCGAACGAGAAGGCGGCAGCTGCTGCCCACGGCGGCAAGGCACCGCCGGACTTCTCGGTGCTCGCCAAGGCCCGCACCTACGAGCGCGGCTTCCCGGCCTTCGTGTTCGATGCGCTGCCGCTGACCGGTTATTCGGAGCAGGGCGTCGACTATATCCACGCGTTGCTGAACGGCTACGGCGACGCGCCGGAAGGCAAGGAAGTCCCGGACGGGGTCTACTACAACAAGTACTACCCGCAGGGTCAGGTGATCGCGATGCCGCCGCCGATCAGCGACGGCGCCGTGACCTACCCGAAGAACGACAAGGGCGAGCCGGTCGTGCCGGAGACGACGGACCAGTACGCCAAGGACGTCGCGGCCTTCATGGCCTGGGCGGCCGAGCCGCACATGATGGCCCGCAAGGCGCTGGGCTTCCAGGTGATCCTGTTCCTGATCCTGCTCTCGGGCCTGCTCTATTACGTGAAGAAGCAGATCTGGAAGCCGCTCGGCGGCGAGGTCCACGGCCTGCAGCCGGAACTGCACAAGACGTTCTGAACCCGGTATTCCTGGCTTTCAGCGATCGACAGACGGGCCCCGCGCGGGCCCGTTTGCTTGCGCGGAACCGCTCGGGGCGGCAATACGCCGACGCATAGCGACGAAGTGAATAGGGATTGGCCATGACCGCAGCGGTTCTCGGCGTGATCGGCGGCTCGGGCGTCTACGACCTGCCGGGTCTTGAGGATATTCGCGAGGAGGCGATCGCCTCGCCCTGGGGCGAGCCGTCCGATGCCGTCCGTATCGGACGGATCGGCCAGACCAAGGTGGTTTTCCTGGCCCGCCACGGGCGCGGCCACCGGCTCTCGCCGTCCGGCATCAACTACCGCGCCAACATCGACGTGCTGAAGCGCGCTGGCGTGACCGACATCGTCGCGATCTCCGCCTGCGGCTCGTTTCGCAACGAGCTGCATCCGGGCCTCTTCGTGCTCGTCGACCAGTTCGTCGACCGCACGCATGGCCGGGCCTCGTCGTTCTTCGGCAACGGCTGCGTGGCGCATGTGCCTTTCGCCCATCCAGTCGGCCCGAACCTGCAGAAGCGTATCGTCGACGCTGCTGCGGCCGAAGAGATCACGGTCCACAAGGGCGGCACCTACGTCTGCATGGAAGGGCCGCAATTCTCCTCGCTCGCCGAATCGAAAACCTACAAGGCGGCCGGCTACGACGTCATCGGCATGACCAACCTGCCCGAGGCGAAGCTGGCGCGCGAAGCCGAGATCACGTTCGCCACCATCGCCATGGTCACCGACTTCGATTGCTGGCACCCGAACCACGATGACGTGGATGTCGCCTCGGTCGTCGCCGTCGCCCGCGCCAATGCCGACCGGGCCGCGCGCCTCGTCGCACGTCTCGCCCGCGACTTCCCGTCGGAGCGCGAAGACTGCCCGGCCGGTTCGCACCGCGCCCTCGACGGCGCCATCATGACCGCCGAGAGCCACCGCGACCCGGACTTGATTGCCAAGCTCGACGCCGTGGCGGGACGGGTGCTGAAGGCTTAAGCGCTCCGCAAGCGCAGCGCGCGGCTCGGCTCGCGGCCGAAGCCGCGGATGTCGAGATGGTCCCCAGCGATCTCGACGATCGCGTAGGCGTTTTCCGCAGGCGTATCGACCATGCCGTGAAAGTTCACGTAGTGGATGCCTGCGGTCTCGGCGTAGTTACCGGCATGATTGTGCCCGCAAAAGTACGCGACGACGTGCGGCTGACTCGCGAGAAGTTCGACGATCCGGCCAGCATCCCACATATTGTGCGGGTTCGCCGGGAAGACCGGGTAGTGGTTGAGCACGATCACCCGTTGGCGCTTCGCCCGTGCATCGTCGAGCACGCTGCCGAACCAGGTGAACTGCGCGTCGCTCAGTGAGCCGTTCCACGGTTTTGCGTTATCCGCGCCCTGAGCGGCCAGCCGGCCAAGGCGATCGGTTGCGATTTGCCAGCGTAAGTCGCCCGGCGGTGGCGCGAACAGTGAGACGTCGTTGCCGTCGAGGACGACGAAGCGGATACCGCCGACCGTATAGTCGTAATGGGTTTTCGCGAGGCCGAGCAGGCCCGGCTGAGCCGTCAGGTCTTCCGGCGCGAGCGAGTAGTCGTGGTTGCCCAGCAGGACGACATGCCGATGCCGCAACATCGCGTAGACCGGCAGGATCGCATCATAGCTCTCCGCGCGCCGATCGATGACGTCGCCGAGCGTCACGACGAAATCGAGGTCCTCGGCATTGAACGCCGCGACCGCCTCGCGCAGCTTGCCGAGGCTGTTCCGATAATAGCGCTGAAGGCCGAGATGTGGGTCGGCATCCGCATATTGCGGGTCGGCGACGACGCCGAAGCGCAAAGCTGTCGAACCGGCGGCCGAGGCACCGGGGCGCGGAGCGGCGAGCATGGCGGCACCTCCGGCGAGGACGGTCCGTCGGGACGGCATGGTGACTCCTGCGCGAACGGGGCGATAAGCGATCGGACCGGAACATAGTCGAGCCACCGCGTGAGAGCGTGACGTTTACGTGACCCGGAAAGCTGAAGCGGTTCTGCGTTTTCGCGGGGCTTCGACGCGCAGAACCCTTCCCCCCGCGGCCGGAACCGCTCTAAAAGGCAGCCCCGGCTGCTGGAGCGGCCCTTTTTGATCAAGGCCCCCACCAGAGATGCGCGCCGCGAGCATCAGTCGCCGTACGGCGGAAACCGACGTCAGCGTTTCGATCGCGCTTGACGGAACCGGCAAGGCGACGATCGCCACCGGCGTCGGCTTCCTCGATCACATGCTCGAGCTTTTTGCCCGGCACGGACTGTTCGATCTCGAGGTCAAGGTCACGGGCGACCTGCAGGTCGACCAGCATCATACGACGGAGGATGCCGGCATCGCCCTCGGGCAGGCCTTCGCCAAGGCGCTGGCCGACAAACGCGGCATCCGGCGCTATGCGGATCTGCATCTTCCCATGGACGAGGCGTTGACCCGTATCGCCGTCGATATCTCCGGTCGGCCGTTCCTGGTGTTCAAGACGGACTTTCGCGTCGAGAAGATCGGGCAGTTCGACACCGAGCTGGTGCGTGAGTGGTTCCAGGCCTTCGCGATGAATGCCGGCATCACGCTGCATGTCGAGACGCTCTACGGCGACAACGCCCACCACATTGCTGAGAGCTGCTTCAAGGGGCTGGCCCGGGCCTTGCGGCAGGCCGTCGCAGTCGATCCGCGCGAGGACGGGCGGGTGCCGTCGACCAAGGGCTCGCTCTAGAGCGGTAGGGAATCAGCATGCGTTTGCGGACCTACACCATTCACCTGCCCGAGGGCGCCCTTCGCGGCGATGGACGCGCGCTCGACGGAGCTGCGATCGTACCCGACGGCTTCTCGCCGCAGGCCTTCGCGTTTTCGGTCCTGTGGTTCCTGTTTCATCGCCTCTGGCTGGCGGCGCTCTTCGTGTTCGTCCTGCTGGCCGGGCTGGCCGTCGGAGGGCGAATGCTGGGCATCTCGCCAGTCGCAGGCATCGTGATTTCGCTGCTGGCCTCCCTGCTGATCGGCCTCGAAGCGTCGAGCCTGCGCCGCTGGTCCTATGCCAGGACTGGTCGTCCGGCGCGCGACGCGGTTGTCGCCGCGTCGCGCGACGAGGCCGAAGCCAAGGCGGTGACGCGCTGGCTCGACCCATCGGCTGCTCCGCGGACTGTTGTGTCGGCCTCGAACCGCCGGGTCGACGATTCCGTCATCGGCCTGTTTCCCGCCAGCGAAGGCAGTCGGTGACGCCGTTGACCGTTGCGATCATCGATTACGGCTCCGGCAACCTGCACTCGGCGGCGAAAGCGTTCGAGCGCGCCGCACGCGATTCCGCCCTCGACGGGACCCGTATTCTCGTGACGGACAGGCCCGAAGAGGTAGCGAAGGCCGAGCGCATCGTGCTGCCGGGCGTGGGAGCTTATGCCGATTGCCGACGCGGGCTCGATGCCGTGCCCGGCATGGTCGAGGCGATGACCCTGGCGGTACGCGAGCGCGGCCGGCCGTTCCTCGGTATCTGCGTCGGCATGCAGCTGATGGCGACGCGCGGCCTCGAATACGAGACGACGCCCGGCCTCGACTGGATCTCCGGCGACGTCGCCCCGATCGCGCCGACCGACCCGTCGCTCAAGATTCCGCATATGGGCTGGAACACCCTGACGGTGGATCGCCACCTGCCGCTGCTCGACGGGATCCCAACGGGCGACGACGGCCTCCACGCCTATTTCGTGCATAGCTATGCGCTGAAGCCGCTCGACCACGCCGACGTCGTCGCGCACAGCGACTACGGCGGCTCCATCACGGCAATGGTGGCGCGCGACAACCTCGCGGGCACGCAATTCCATCCCGAAAAAAGCCAGCGGCTCGGTCTGGCGTTGATCGCAAACTTTTTGCGGTGGCGTCCGTAAAACCCGCGCACGACAGTGCATGACTTCGCCTCCGCAACCCATGGACGAGCTGTTTCGTGATTCTCTTTCCGGCAATCGACCTCAAGGACGGACGTTGCGTTCGCCTTGTCCAGGGCGACATGGCACAGGCCAAGGTGTTCAACGACGATCCGGCAGCCCAAGCGGCGGAGTTCGAGACCCAGGGTTTTGACTGGATCCACGTCGTCGACCTCGACGGTGCCTTTGCTGGTGCGCCGCAGAATGCCTCGGCCGTCGAAGAGATCCTGCAGCGGGTGTCGGTGCCGGTCCAACTCGGCGGCGGCATCCGTGAGATGCGCACACTTGAGGGTTGGATCGAGAAGGGCGTGAGCCGCGTCATCATCGGCACGGCCGCCGTGCGCGATCCCGCCTTCGTGCATGAGGCCGCGCGGCGTCATCCGGGCAAGATCGCAGTTGGAATCGATGCCAAGGACGGCCGCGTGGCGGTCGAAGGCTGGGCGCAGACTTCCAGCATGACGGCGGAGGAACTCGGCCGCCGCTTCGAAGATGCCGGCGTCGCCGCGATCATCTACACCGACATCGCCCGCGACGGCATCCTGAAGGGTCTCAACATCGAGATGACGCTGGCGCTCGCCCAGGCCGTGACCATCCCGGTGATCGCGTCGGGCGGCCTCGCCTCGATCGACGACGTCCACCGCATCCTGCAGCCCGATTGCGCGATGCTCGCCGGCGCCATCACCGGCAGGGCGCTCTACGATGGCCGGATCGATCCACGTGAAGCGCTCGAGGCGATCAGACGGGCCCGGGCTGTCTGAGCCAGAATTCGGAAGCGACCAGCCTTGCTCAAGACCCGCATCATCCCCTGCCTCGACGTTAAGGACGGCCGCGTCGTCAAGGGCGTGCAATTCCTCGAACTGCGCGATGCCGGCGACCCGGTGGAATCCGCGAAGGTCTACGACGCGGCGGGCGCCGACGAACTCTGCTTCCTCGATATTGCCGCCAGCCACGAGAACCGCGGCACGCTGCTCGACGTGGTCAGCCGAACCGCCGAGGCCTGTTTCATGCCGCTCACCGTCGGCGGGGGAGTGCGCACCGTCGCGGATGTCCGGACGCTCTTGCTCGCCGGTGCCGACAAGGTCGGAATCAATACGGCGGCCGTAAAGAACCCCGACGTCGTCTCGGCTGCGGCGGAAAAGTTCGGCGATCAATGCATCGTCGTGGCGATCGATGCCAAACGCGTTTCCGGCCCGGGAGAAGCGCCACGCTGGGAGATTTTCACCCACGGCGGACGCACGCCTACGGGCATCGACGCGATCGAATTCGCGCAGACCGTCGCCAGGCGCGGCGCCGGCGAACTCCTCGTGACCTCGATGGACAAGGACGGCACGCGGTCCGGCTACGACATCGCGCTGACCCGCGCTATCACCGATGCGGTGAACGTGCCGGTGATCGCATCCGGCGGCGTCGGCGGCCTCGACGACCTCGTCGCCGGTGTCCGGGACGGTGGTGCGAGCGCGGTGCTCGCAGCGTCGATCTTCCATTTCGGCCAGCATACCGTCGGCGAAGCCAAGGCTCACATGGCGGCCGCCGGCCTCGCCATGCGCCTCGACCGTTGAGCTCCGACCCTGCAATTTCGTCCAAGTGGCTCCCTTGACCGGAAACCTCACGCCAGATCAGGGTCCGAAGCCGGCACTCCTGACCGACCACGCCGCTCGACGGACCGAATGACCACTTTTACGCTCCAGGATCTCGCCGATCTGGTCGATGCGCGCGCGGACGCGCCGCCGAACAGCTCCTATACTGCCAAGTTGCTATCGGGTGGCCCAGCCAAACCGGCAAAGAAACTGGGAGAGGAAGCCGTCGAGGCGGCGATCGCCGCCGTCCAGGGCGACCGATCCGGCCTCGTGAGCGAAGCGGCAGACGTGCTCTATCACCTCGTCGTGCTTCTCAAGGCCGGCGGCGTTCCCCTCCATGAGGTGATGGCGGAGTTGGAGCGGCGCACGGCGCAGAGCGGAATCGCCGAGAAGGCCTCGCGGAGGCACACGTGAGCGGAGCGCCGATCCCTGCGATCGGCGTCGCGGATGCCGAGTGCCAGAACCCGGTGACCGGCGAAGGCCCGGACCGCCTCTCGCCCTACCGGCTGTTCACGCGGGCCGAGTGGGCTCAACTGCGCGCCGACACCCCACTGACCCTCGACGTCGAGGACGTTGCCCGCCTGCAATCGATCAACGACCCGATCTCGATCGAGGAGGTCGTGGCGATCTATCTGCCTCTGTCGCGCCTGCTCTCACTCTACGTCGCGGCAACGCAAGGTCTGTTCAAGGCGACCCAGCGCTTTCTCATGGCCGAGCACGAGGCCAAGGCACCCTACATCATCGGCCTCGCGGGCTCGGTGGCGGTGGGCAAGTCGACGACGGCGCGGGTGCTCAAGGCCCTGCTGGCACGTTGGCCGAATACGCCCAAGGTCGACCTCATCACCACAGACGGCTTCCTGCATCCCAATGCCGAGCTGAAGCGCATGGGGGCAATGGAGCGGAAAGGCTTTCCGGAGAGCTACGACACGGCAGCCCTTCTGCGCTTCCTCACCGACATCAAGGCAGGCAAGAAGCGGGTCGCCGCGCCGGTCTATTCCCACCTCGTCTACGACGTGGTGCCGGGCGAGGAGCAGGTGATCGAGCAGCCGGACATCCTGATCGTCGAGGGGCTGAACGTGCTGCAGCCGGCGCGCCTGCCCCGCGACGGCACCGCGATCCCCTTCGTCTCCGACTTCTTCGATTTCTCGATCTATCTCGACGGCCACGAGGACGACCTGCACCGCTGGTACGTCAACCGCTTCCTGCGCCTGCGCCAGACGGCCTTCCGCAATCCGCTCTCGTATTTCCGGAAATACGCCGAGGCGAGCGAGACGGAAGCTCTCGACATCGCCGACGGCCTCTGGGCGACGATCAACCTGCCCAACCTGCGCGACAACATCCTGCCGACGCGCCAGCGCGCGAGCCTGATTCTCGCCAAGGGCGCGAGCCACCGAATCGAGAGCGTTGCCCTGCGCAGGCTCTGAGCGGAGACGCTCTCAAAACGGTCACAAAGCGTGGCCGTTCGGCAACGATCGGCTGAAAACTGCCACGCTTCGCCCGGTGCTCCCGCCTCAAGCGTAGCCGCGCCCTGGCAGCAGCCCCGCATTTGGCCTGCAATGCCTTCGGTCTGCCACAAGCGCAGCCGTGTTGTCGCCACACCGGTCAAGAAAAACTCGGGGCATCGACAGGCCGTGAACAGCGGCGATTCAGGGGATAAGCGACCGAACATGCAGGGCCGCACGAACCGCTCGCAGACCACGACCTCCGCCCGCCGCTTCGGCGCCGGCGCTCGGCACGACGTCATCGCCCTGTCCAACGAAGTCGGCCGCAACCACGGCAGCCGTACCGCGCTCGTCCGTTCGATCCTCTCGATGACCCTGGTCGCGGGCGGCCTCAGCGCCGTTCTGCTCAATGCCGGCACCGATCTCGGCCGCGCCGAGGCATCGACCAAGGTCGTCAGCGACCTCGCGATGCCGAAGCCCCGCGTGCAAGCCCTGGTGCCCGAGGCGCCCCAGCCGCAGATCAGCCTGACGGCGGCATCGAGCTTCGCCGCGGTCCACGATCTCGACACCGAGCTCGGCGGCAACAGCGTCGACCGTGTCTCCTACGACTTCCTGCTCTCGCAGACCGCGACCGGCGACCCGAACGACATCCTCGAATTCGGCCCGATGAAGATCCGCCGGCACATCGTGCAGACGATCGTGAAGGCGGCCCAGGCCGTACAGACAGATCCTGTGCTGCTGATGGCGGTGGCCGACAAGGAGTCGAGCTTCATCACGGCCGTTCAAGCCAAGACCTCTTCGGCCACGGGCCTGTTCCAGTTCATCGAACGTACGTGGCTGGGTGTGGTACGCGATTTCGGGCCGCAATACGGGCTTGCTCAGGAAGCGGCGCTGATCACGGCGGACGGTAACGACCGTCCCGTCATCACCAATGCGGCCGATCGCGTCCGCGTCCTCGAAATGCGGCGCGATCCTTACCTGTCCGCGCTGATGGCCGGCGAGATGCTGAAGCGCGACGCCGCCCGCATCTCCCAGACCATCGGCCGCGATCTCTCCCTCGGCGAGGTCTACCTCGCCCACTTCCTCGGCCCCAACGACGCGGAGAACTTCCTCTCGAAGGTCGTCGACAAGCCCGGCTCGGCCGCAGCCGCCCTGCTGCCCGGCCCGGCCCGCGCCAACCGCTCGATCTTCTTCGGGGCCGCCTCCGGCCGCGGCCGCCGTGCCAAGAAGGCGCCGAGCCTGTCCGTGGCGCAGGTCCACGAAAAGTTCGAGGCGATGATGAGCACCCGCGGCGACCGCTACCGCGACGTCACCTCGGTCGCCGGCGTCATGGCCTATGTCGACGCGGCGAGCCAGTAGTTTCGGGACGCTTTTCGCGCCCGAAAAGGCCAAGCCGACGCAACTGACCAGCAGCTGTCGACATTCATACCAAAGTGGTTGCGCGCGTCGCAGCTGCGTGGTTTGGGGAATCGCGTGCGAAAGCCGAATTCAGAACCGCTCGACGGATCGCGCGCGAAGGCCGGCCGGGGTGGCACGTTCGATCCGCTCTTGCCGGGCATGCCTCTCGACCAGATCGGACAGGCCCTCGCCTCGGCTTACGACGCCCTCGTCTCGGAAGGCGTCCCCGAGCATCTTGCCGCACTCGTTCGCCGGGTGAAGCACACCGACCTCGACGTGCCCCGCAAGGCTGCGCGGCTGGCGCTCGTGGTCGAAGACGACCCGGACGTTCGCGATCTGGCTGAGGCACTGCTCGAAGAGACCGAGTTGTCGGTCGTCGGCTGCGACAGCGCCGAACAGGCCCTGGCAGTGCTGCGCAGATGCGGTGGAGACGTGGCTCTGGTCTTCGCCGATATCCGCCTCGCTGGTCAGATGGACGGAATCCAGCTCGCAAATGCCGTCGCGACCCTCTGGCCCAAGGCGCGCCTCGTGGTCACCTCCGGTGTCGCGCCGGAACGCTGCGACGAAATACCCGAACGGGCCGTTTTCATCGCAAAGCCATGGCGGGCCTTCGATGTTCTCGTCGAAGCGGGTCGGGCATCGGACGAGCCGCCTCCGGCGGTCGCCTGACGACGGCTCTCCCGAAACAAGGCCCGCACTTTGCAGGGCACGTCCTGCGTCGCCTGACGAGCATTGGCCAAGCCTCACGGGCCAAAGCCGGCCGAGTCAGGACCGTGCCTTCGTCGTCTCTCAGATGACGGATCAGTACACCGGCGCGGCGGCTTGCGTCGCCGGATCCCATCTCGGAAAGCATGCGGCAAATGAAAATCAGGACCGGGTTCGAAATCACCTTTGAGTCTGTACAGCCAACTCCGATGATCCTGATGCTCAACGTGCATCCATCCCGCATCCCCGATCTGGTCACGCCCGAAATCTTGACCTTCGACCCGCCGACGTCCGTCCGGGTCTATCGCGACGATTTCGACAACGTCTGCACCCGCATCGTCGCGCCGCCGGGCCGGGTCACCGTCTCCACCGATTTTCTCATCCATGACTCCGGTGAGGCGGATGTGGTCGCGCCGGACGCGCGTCAACACGACGTGCAGGACCTGCCCGACGACATTCTCATCTACTTGCTCGGCAGCCGATACTGCGACACCGACAAGTTGTCGGCGATTGCCTGGGCGCTGTTCGGAGCGAAAAAGCCCGGCTGGGCGCGCGTGCAGGCCATCGTCGACTACGTGCATGAGCGCATCCGCTTCGACTATCAACGGGCCGACGCGACCCGGACCGCCTTCGACGGCCACGAAGGCGGAGAGGGGGTCTGCCGCGACTTCGCGCATCTCGCGGTGGCGCTCTGCCGCTGCATGAACATCCCGGCGCGCTACTGTACTGGCTACCTCGGCGATATCTGCATTCCGCCGGTGCCGGACCCGATGGATTTCTCGGCGTGGTTCGAGGTCTATCTCGACGGCCGCTGGTACACTTTCGATGCCCGCCACAACACGCCGCGCGTCGGACGCATCCTGATGGCCCGGGGACGCGATGCCGCCGACTGCGCGATCTCGACGAATTTCGGTGCCCAGCAGCTCGTCCGCTTCGATGTCCATACAGACGAAGTGATCGAAGAAACCGCCGGTTAGGGTTCGTGCGGCGACGCACGATGCGGTGCTGCAAAATCGTCCAACAGGAGTGGAACCGTACGGCTAAGGTCACGCTTATACAGTCAAGATACATGCACAGGTAGGCATCCCACCATGAAGACCCTGGCCACTGCCCTCGCCGGCGTCATCGGCGTCTGTGTTCTTGCTGCCTCGCCCGCGATGTCTGCGCCGTACGATCCGTTCGGCACGAACGACGCGGATGAGTACTACGCAGGCCAGACCTATTCCCGCGCCGGCGCCCAGCAATACGACCCCTATGCCGGCCAGTACGGTGCGTCCGCCGGCTACGGCCAGGGTGCGCAGGCTGCACCGCAGGCACAGGTTGCCCCGATCCCGCGCGAGATGGTCCGGTTCGATCCGAGCTACACCCCCGGCACGATGGTGGTTTCGACCTCCGAGCGGCGGTTGTATTTCGTGACGGCGCGTGGCGAAGCCATCCGCTACGGCGTCGGCGTCGGCCGTCCCGGCTTCGAATGGTCGGGTACGAAGAAGATCGTCGCGAAGAAGGAATGGCCGTCGTGGGTGCCGCCGCAGGCGATGCTCCAGCGCCGTCCCGACCTGCCGCGCTACATGGCCGGCGGCGTCGAGAACCCGCTGGGCGCTCGCGCGATGTATATCGGCGGCACCGAGTATCGCATCCACGGCTCGAACGAGCCGGATACGATCGGCCAGGCCGTTTCCTCGGGCTGCATCCGGATGACCAACGACGATGTCACCGACCTGTACGAGCGCGTCCGCGTCGGCGCGAAGGTCGTCGTCCTGAACTGAGAGATCCGACTGGTATCCCCTTCGCCCGTAAGAAAAGCCCGCGCCGGTTCTCCGGCGCGGGCTTTTTCGTTGAATGCGGCTCGAGAGCAGACTGCGAAAAGATGGCAACGGTTTTTCGCGCCAAGCCTGCCCTAAACTTTCGAATCGATCACGTTTTCTGCGTTTTGATCGATTCGATCTAAAACACAGCCTGATCTAAGGAACGACCCTGCCGGCGACCGTGTCGCCGCCGCTGAGCGGCGCCACGGGCGTATCGCAGAAGCAGCGGGCACCGAGCGGGCGCGGACCGGGCAGGGGACAGGAAAACGGCTTCGGCCCGAACATGCCGGGCTGGATCGCGTCGCAGTTCAGACCGCTGACGCGGCGCGGCGGAGGCCGGCGCTCCTCGTAGCGATACTCGTAGCCGCCGCGGCGCGGAGGCGGGCCGTCATAACCGTCGTCGAAATACTGGGCGCTGGCACCTTGTGACCCGACCGCGCCGAGAAGGATCGCGGCCACGATGCTGAAGCGATAGACGGGACGCATGGAATCGACCTCTCTCGATGACGGGGTGCCGTCTCGAAATGCGGAACGGCAGGGGCCTCGCTAAGAGGGCGGATCGTTCGAAAAAAGGCGAAGCGCCGGGACAGCGGCCCCCAGCCGCATCAAAAAAATCGGCCCCCTCGCGAGAGAGAGCCGATCGTTCCGTTGGGCATGAAGGCCGCGCTCCCGAGAGCGAAACCTCGTTCGTATCTAAGCTGGGCTCAGACGCCGGACTTCTTCTCGGTCGCCTTGGCGGCGGCATCCTTGGCCGCAGCGGCACTTTGATCGAAGGCCTGACGGGCTTCGTTGGTGCCCTGCTGGACCGCGGTCTTCGCGTTCTCGGCACCCTGCTGGAGCGCACTCTGCGCGAGGCCACCGAACTCCTTGGCCTGAGCCTGGATGTTGGCGAACTGCGATCGCACGAACTCGGCCTGATGCTGCATGGCCTCCTGGACATCCTTGGACCGCACGAGCTTCTGCGCGAGATCGAACGCGGCGTTCACGTTCTGCTCGGCGAACTCGAAGCTGCGCGACGACAGGGTCGTCGAGTTGGTGCGGGCCAGTTCGGCGGAGCCCTGGACCGTATCCGCGGTCCGGCGCGCAGCACCGAGGAACGAGTCGAACGCCTTGCGGGCCTGATCGACGCTCTTCTCGGCGAAGTCGCGCATCTCGGCGGGAACTTCGTAATTCGGGTTCTGGGGGTTGCTCATTCTTGTAGCCCTTCCTGTTGCCCAACGTTTCATCATTGTGCGGTGCACAATAACATATAGTTCATACGACGCCAGCCCCTTCCTGCGACGGCCAGCCGCCTGTTAGGGTTAAGCGTTGATTAACGTGTGTCAGATCGCCTTCATGTCTATGACGGGGCCTCCGGAAGTTCCAGACTGGAGCCCAATCCAACTCATGGCGCACAATTAGGCTGTTGATGTCCGACCGCGCAACGCAGGCCGACATCGGCGACGCGACGCTCGCCGCAGACGTCGCGCGCTGGTCGACCGATCCCGTTATCGCCCCCGTCTTCGCGACACGCGAGGGAATCGTTGTCGTCCTCGACGCGCTTAGCGAACACGTGATCCACGCGACCGATAGCGCTGCTGGCCTGCGGACTGCGATCACAGACGAGGCGGGTGGCCTCGGGCAGCGTCTCGCCGAGCAGATCCGATCCGCGAGTCCGTCGGAGCGCGGTGTGCGCTTGGTCAGGATCCGCTTCGATACGCGTGGTATCGCGCGGCCCACCGCCTGCCTGCTCGGGCGGGCAAGAAGCGGCACCGACGAGACCGTACTCCTGCTCGCGCCCACCGAGCCTCTGCCTGCGCTGCGCCGACCCGGAATCCGCCCGCAGGTCGATCCGATACGCGAGCCGGTCTCGGAGCCGATCACCGACGCGCCTCCGGTCTCGGGCGGCCGGTTCACTTGGCGCAGCGACGAGGCCGGGCTTCTCACACAGGTCACCGGCATCGCGACCGATCTCGCCACTTACCTCGTCGGACGGTCGTGGGAGGCGCTCTCCGAGAGCGATGCGGGGCCAAGCCTCGGCGCGGCGCTCGGTGCGCGGCGGACGTTCCGAGCCCTACCGCTTCGTCTCCGGCCGCCGGGAGCTGATCGGGTGATCGCCATCGACCTGTCCGGTGCGCCCTCGGGCCGTCCGGCGCAGCCTTTCGCTGGCTTTTCGGGCTTCGGCGTGGTTCGCGAGATACGGGCGCTCGACCGACAGACCGTAGTCGAGCCGGCCGCGCCGGCAGACATGCTAGCCGACGTGCAAACCACCGCGGCGTCGGAGCGCATGGCTATAGCCGTCGACTCGGTCCTGCCAGCGGAAGCCGGCGATCGGGGCGAGGCATTGGCAGCCTTCGTCGAAACTTCGGAGCAGCACGCCTCCCCACACGAATCCGCGCCGGAGCCGGCCGATACACCGGACGCAACCCTCGATGTCGCCGACGTGGCCGTCACGACCGGCAATCACGCGGACGCGCCTGGGCCGGACTCCGGAGACGTTACGGAACCGACCACGGGCGCCGACCTCTCGACGAACGAGCATGCGGCGTTCCGCGAGATCGCACGCGCCCTCGGGGCCCGCTTCGCCGGGGACGATGCGCCGCTACCCTCCGACTCCATCCCAGATCCCGAGCGCCGTGGCGCGGTGATGGCATTCCCGGTGAGTGCGGCGCGCAACACGAGCGCGGCGATCGAAGCGGCGATCGTGTCCGCCCTGGACCGCCTGCCCGCAGGGGTTCTCGTCCACCGCGACGCCGAGACCCTCTATGTCAACCGCCGCTTCCTCGAATTGACCGACTATCCGGATCGCGCGGCGTTGGATGCGGCGGACACCCTCACGCACCTGCTCGGTCGGCTCCCGGCGCCGGACGATGGTGTCGCACCCGATGCGCCGGTGTCGCTGACCACTGGTGGGGGCGCCCTGCTCGCCGTCATCGTCGAGCGCTCCAGGGTCGATTGGGACGGCGGACCGGCCGAACTGCTTCTGGTCCGCGCGGCCGCCCAGGCCGATCAGGCGCGCGAGCAGATCGCGCGCGCCCTCGCCGAGGCGCGCGACAACACTCGCGAGCGCGATGCCCAGGACCTTCTCGACCATATCGCGGAAGGTGTCGCGACACTCGACGAGAGCGGCCGGATCCTGACCCTGAACGGCAGCGCCACGGCGATCCTGGCGAGCGATGCCCGGGAGGTCGTCGGAGGCGCGCTCGCCGACCTGTTTGCGCCCTGCAGTCAGCCCACCGTCGCGACCGGCCTGCGCGAGGCACGGGAGCGCGGCGCCAGCGAGCCGTGCGAGGCCACTCCGCGCACGGGTACCGCACCATTGCGGATGCGGATCGTGCAGCTCTCCGCGGCGAACAGCGCGCGGTTCTGCGTCACGCTACGCGAGCGGGACGCGGAACCGCTTCCTGTCCCGCGCCGCGTCGAACCCGAAAACGGACGCCGAGCCGATTTCCTCTCCCAGGTCCGCCATGAAATTCGTACGCCGCTGACCGAAATGCTGGCGCATGCCGACGCGGCCCTCGCTGAAGAGCACGGGCCGCTCGGGAGCGAACGCTACCGCGAGGATCTGCGCGAGATCCATAAGTCGGCAGAGCACCTGCTCGGCGTCGTCGACGACCTCGTCGATATCGCCCGGATCGAGGCCGGCCGCGGCGAGCTCACCTTCACCGACATCGCGCTGAATGAGGTCGTGTCGGGCTGCATCGCGCTGATGCAGCCGCAGGCTGCACGCGACCGGATCGTGGTCCGCACCAGCCTGTCGCCGGACCTCAGGCCTCTCGTCGCCGACGAGCGCTCCATGCGTCAGGCGACCCTGAACGTCATCGCCAACGCGATCCGGCTCACGGAGGCCGGCGGTCAGGTCATCGTCTCGACGACGACCGCCGAGCGCGGGGAGATCGCTTTCCGGGTGCGCGATACCGGCGTCGGCATGACGCCTGAGGAGATCGAGCGCGCGCTCGCTCCCTTCAGCCGCAGCGAAGTGGCGGGCGGGCGCAACGGCACGGGACTGGGGCTGACGCTGACGAAGGCGCTCGTCGAGGCCAATCGCGGCCGCTTCCTGATCACCAGCCGCAAGAACGAGGGCACCCTCGTCGAAATGCTGTTTCCGCCGCCGCAGGCCCTGAGCGCCTGAGACCGCTCGAGACGATCCCGATCGTCGGGACGACCGGGATGGCGCAGTAGGCATTTCTCGGATGGGCGGCAAAAGTCGTACTTAATTCTACATTCTTGGTGCTTGCCGCGCCGTTTCGGCGATGCAACTACATACAGGTTGGAAGCCCCGGCTGCGCGGACCGTCGCGATACGATCGGGCACCTCACAGGGAAGAACCGGCATGACTGAACGGGTCGTCGACGTGCAGGACGCATGGCGCGAGCGCGGGCTCGTGGACGATGCGAAGTACCGGGAGATGTACGAGGCGTCCGTGTCGGACCCCGAGACCTTCTGGGGCGAGCACGGCAAGCGCATCGACTGGATGACGCCGTTCACGAAGGTCAAGGACACCAGCTTCGCGCCCGACAACGTCTCGATCAAGTGGTTCGAGGACGGCAAGACCAACGTCGCCCACAACTGCATCGACCGTCACCTCGAGACGCGCGGCGATCAGGTCGCGATCATCTGGGAAGGCGACGACCCGAACGACGACAAGCACATCACCTACAAGGAACTGCACGGCGAGGTCTGCCGCTGGGCCAACGTCCTCAAGAACCGCGGCGTCGAGAAGGGCTCGCGGGTCATCCTCTATCTGCCGATGATTCCGGAAGCCGCCTACGCGATGCTCGCCTGCGCCCGGCTCGGCGCGATCCACGCCATCGTCTTCGGCGGCTTCTCGCCGGATTCGCTCGCCAGCCGCATCAAGGGCTGCGAGGCCAAGCTCGTGATCACGGCCGACGAGGGTCTTCGTGGCGGGCGGAAGGTGCCGCTCAAGGCCAATGTCGACGAGGCGATCAAGCGTCTCGACGATGCTTCGGTCGATCACGTCGTCGTCGTGCGCCGCACCGGCGGCAACGTGACGATGGAGGCGGGCCGCGACGTCTATTACGACGAGGCCGCCAAGGAAGTCACCGACGACTGCCCGGCCGTGCCGGTCGAGGCCGAGCACCCGCTCTTCATCCTCTACACCTCGGGTTCGACCGGCCAGCCGAAGGGCGTGGTCCACACCACCGGCGGCTATCTCGTCTACGCCGCGATGACGCATGAATACGTTTTCGATTACCACGAGGGCGACGTCTACTGGTGCACGGCCGACGTCGGCTGGGTCACCGGGCACAGCTACATCGTCTACGGCCCGCTCGCGAACGGCGCGACGACGCTGATGTTCGAGGGTATCCCGACCTACCCGACGAACGGCCGCTTCTGGGAGGTCGTCGACAAGCATAAGGTCAACATCTTCTACACCGCGCCGACGGCGATCCGCTCGCTCATGGGCGGCGGCGAGGCCCCGGTGAAGAAGACCTCGCGCAAGTCCTTGCGCGTGCTCGGCTCCGTCGGCGAGCCGATCAACCCGGAAGCCTGGGAGTGGTACTACAAGGTCGTGGGCGACGAGCGCTGCTCCATCGTCGACACTTGGTGGCAGACAGAGACCGGCGGCATCCTGATCACGCCGCTACCCGGCGCGACGAAGCTCAAGCCCGGCTCGGCGACGCGTCCGTTCTTCGGCGTGCAACCGGTGATGGTCGATGCCGAGGGCAAGGAACTCGACGGCAAGTGCGAGGGCAACCTCTGCATCAAGGATTCGTGGCCGGGCCAGATGCGCACCGTGTACGGCGACCACGAGCGCTTCGAGCAGACCTACTTCGCGACCTACAAAAACCTCTACTTCACCGGCGACGGCGCCCGGCGCGACGAGGACGGCTATTACTGGATCACCGGCCGCGTCGACGACGTCATCAACGTCTCCGGCCACCGCATGGGCACGGCCGAGGTCGAATCCTCGCTGGTCGCCCACAAGAAGGTCTCGGAGGCCGCGGTCGTCGGCTACCCGCACAACGTCAAGGGACAGGGCATCTACGCCTACGTCACCCTCAACGAGGGTGAAGAAGGCGACGACGCGCTCCGCAAGGAACTGGTCGCCTGGGTCCGCAAGGACATTGGCCCGATCGCCTCGCCGGACCTGATCCAGTTCTCGCCAGGGCTGCCCAAGACCCGCTCGGGAAAGATCATGCGCCGCATCCTGCGCAAGATCGCCGAAGACGACTTCGGCTCGCTCGGCGATACCTCGACACTCGCCGAACCGGCTGTCGTCGAGGACCTGATCGAGAACCGGCAGAATCGGGCCAAGTAAAGTTCTGGATTGTCGATGGATTAAACTCGACGTGCGCCCGGGGCGGGCGTACGACTTTCGCGTCAATGACGGCGCGGAACGCCGATAACCGCCCGTCACAGCACAACAAAATACCGACCACCGGCACGCAGTGCGTCGACCGGGCAGGCGGGAGGGAATTTCATGAGCACAGTACAGACGGCGGGACGCGCCGCACCACCCGGAGCCGATGCTCTGGCGACAGTCGAGCTTCCCGATGCCCGATTGGATCGGGTCTCGAGCAACCCGATCTTTCAGACCCTGGTCCGTGAGCGTACACGCTTCGGACTGATCCTGACCTTCGCGATGCTGGTCGTCTATTACGGCTTCATCGGACTCATCGCGTTCGACAAGCCGCTGCTCGCCACCAAGGT
The DNA here is from genome assembly GCF_008040035.1 of Methylobacterium sp. WL9. Classification (NCBI taxonomy): domain Bacteria; kingdom Pseudomonadati; phylum Pseudomonadota; class Alphaproteobacteria; order Hyphomicrobiales; family Methylobacteriaceae; genus Methylobacterium; species Methylobacterium sp. WL9. The sequence goes on along the minus strand of NZ_VRVE01000005.1, from coordinate 92,274 downwards.
CGCCGGCACAGCGTCTCTCGGTCTGCTGCTCGGCGTCGGTGTCATCGTCTTCGCGTTCGTTCTGACGGGTATCTACGTGGTGCGCGCCAACACGCGCTTCGACTCCCTGGCTGCCGATCTGACCCGGAGCCTCGCCCGATGAGCCGTTCGCATACCCTCGGCGGGCTCGCCGCCATCGGCGTTCTCGGCATCGCCGCGACGGCGGCCTATGCCGCCGGACCCGATCTCGGCAACGTCACGAAATCGGCCACTAACTGGCCGGCGATCGGCATGTTCGCCTTCTTCGTGCTGTTCACCCTCGGTATCACCTACAAGGCCGCAAAGGGGACGAAGTCGGCCTCCGACTTCTACGCCGCCGGCGGCGGCATCTCGGCCGGCACCAACTCCCTGGCGATCGCGGGCGACTACATGTCCGCCGCGTCGTTCCTCGGCATTTCCGGTCTCGTCTATACGTCGGGGTTCGACGGGCTGATCTACTCCACCGGCTTCCTTGTCGGATGGCCGATCGTGCTGTTCCTGATCGCAGAGCGGCTGCGCAACCTCGGCAAGTTCACCTTCGCCGACGTCGCATCCTTCCGGCTCGATCAGACCTCGATCCGCATCATCTCGGCAACCGGCACGCTCGTCGTCGTGGCCTTCTACCTGATTGCCCAGATGGTCGGCGCGGGCAAATTGATCCAGCTCCTGTTCGGGCTGCCCTACCTCTACGCGGTGGTGATCGTCGGTGCTCTGATGATCATCTACGTCGCCTTCGGCGGCATGAAGGCGACGACCTGGGTGCAGGTGATCAAGGCCTGCCTGCTGCTCGGCGGTGCGACGTTCATGGCCGGCGCCGTGCTGTACCTGTACGATTTCAGTCTTGAGAAGCTCTTCGCCGCATCGGTCCAAACTCACCCGAAGGGCGATGCGATCATGGGACCGGGCGCCCTCGTCACCAATCCGATCGACTCGATCTCGCTCGGCGTCGGCCTGATGTTCGGTACGGCCGGCCTGCCGCATATCCTGATGCGGTTCTTCACGGTTTCGGACGCGCAAGCCGCGCGCAAGTCGGTGTTCTACGCCACCGGCCTGATCGGCTACTTCTACATCCTCACCTTCATCATCGGCTTCGGCGGCATCGCGCTTCTGATGTCGGACGCGAGCTACTTCAAGCTCGGGGCGGACGGCACGACCTACGACAAGCTCAAGGACATGGTCGGCGGCACCAACATGGTCGCCGTCAATCTCGCCAACGCCGTCGGTGGCCCATACTTCCTCGGCTTCATCTCGGCGGTGGCCTTCGCGACCATCCTCGCGGTTGTGGCGGGGCTGACCCTGGCCGGCGCCTCTGCGGTGAGCCACGATCTCTACGCCATGGTCATCGCTCGCGGGCGCACGACCGAGGCGGCCGAGGTCCGGCTGTCCAAGATCGCGGCGGTCGGGATCGGCATCGTGGCGATCGTCCTCGGCTACATCTTCGAGAACCAGAACGTCGCCTTCATGGTCGGGCTCGCCTTCTCGGTGGCGGCAAGCTGCAACTTCCCCGTCCTGCTGATGTCGATTCTCTGGCGCGACACGACGACCTGGGGGGCTCTGCTTGGCGGTCTCGTCGGGCTGGTCGCTGCGGTGACGATGGTGGTGTTGTCGGACGCGGTCTGGGTGAAGACCTTCGGCCATCCTGTAGCACTGTTCCCCTATGCCAATCCGGCGCTGTTCTCGATGCCGCTGGCCTTCCTGACGATCTACGTCGTGTCGAAGCTCGACAACACGAAGCGCGCCCAACGCGAGCGGGCCGCCTTCGAAGCGCAGTTCGTACGCTCGGAGACGGGAATCGGTGCGAGCGGCGCACACGCTCATTGAACGATGAAGATTCGACTGGCGACATCCAAGAGGCGCAGCGAAAGCTGCGCCTCTTTTCGTCGTGAAGCCGTGTCCGAGCGGGGCGTAGGCATCCGATCGAATGCCCCCGACCCAGGGGTCCGATCAGCACGGCGGAGACAATGCCGTGCGTCTTCATGCTTCACTTGAAAGGGGACTTGGCGACGACTGAAAACGGTAGCCGAGCTCGCGCGGACTGTTTCCAGCGCCTGCAGAAACTACGATGGCTATGCCGGTTGGATTATCGGAGCAGGCTCTTGAGACGAGAAATCTCATCTTTCGTCTCATACAGGAACCTGAAAATCGTCTGCTCCAAGCATTCGTTTCGATCGTGGTCTACGAACATTTGAAAAGCACGCGTGGCGTATGGAGCATCGATCGGATGATCGGCTAGACCTTTCAGTCTTTTGATAAAAAACTCCGATTGTGATTTGCAGAAATAGTGATTGATCTGCATGTGTCCATAGACAGGCGAAGCGGTAACCTGCTCCCGCGGGGTGGCAAATTCACTATTGTCCGAAAGTGCGACGTTATTTGATTTCATATAATGATTATGGACGAAGATCGACTCAGCGGCGTTGGGCCTGAATATGGATTTCACATTGTTGTTTGCCGAAAAATCAGGTCCGCTCGCACGATGAAAGCGCTCCATGCACAATTGGCCGTTCGGCTCACGGTGACCCGCGGAGCCGAAAATACGCCAATTGCATAAGACCGCATCTCTATTTCGAAACGAATCGGCCAAGATCGATGCGACATTATTGGAGGTAAGTGGGACAACGAACTCGTCTGCGTCGATCGTCGCCAGCCATTCGGTTTCGTGGCCGAAATACGCCAGAGTATGATGATAGGCGCTGACTTGTGGATTATCGGGACTTGACGACCGCGGCCAATCGATGACGCAACAGATGCCTTTGGCCGTTAGCGGACCGAGTAGATCGGAAAGTCGATCGTTGCTGTCGTTATCGTAGATATAAAAGAAGTCGAATCCGACGACCCGATGATAGGCGATCCATTCCAGAATGTAGGCCACCTCATTCTTTGCGATGAGGCAGGCTGAGAGAAAAAACTCTCTCTGTCTAGGGTTTCGGCTTCGATTCCAGCGTTGTGACTGCGCTCGAAACATCGCAAGCCTTGTCGTGTAGGGTGTACGACGATCAGTGCCGGAAGTGGCGGATGCCAGTGAAGACCATCGCCAGCCCGGCCTCGTCGGCGGCGCGGATCACCTCGTCGTCGCGCATCGATCCGCCAGGCTGGATCACGCCCGTCGCGCCGGCTTCGGCTGCCGCGAGCAGGCCGTCAGCGAACGGGAAGAACGCGTCCGAGGCGACGACCGAACCCTTCGCGAGGCTTGCATCCAAACCGAGGCGCTCCGCGGCTTCGGCTGCCTTTCGCGCGGCGGTGATCGAGGAATCGACGCGTGACATCTGGCCGGCGCCGATGCCGACCGTCGCACCGTTTCTGGCATAGACGATGGCGTTCGATTTCACGTGCTTGGCCACCCGATACGCGAAACGCATGTCGGCGAGTTCGGCCGGTGTCGGCTGCCGCCGGGTCACGACCCGCAGGTCCATATCGTCGACGCTGTGGTTGTCTCGCCCCTGCACGAGCAGCCCGCCCGCCAGGGTACGCACCGTCTCGCCCGCAGCCCGCGGATCGGGGAGGGCGCCGGCCAGCAGCAGCCGCAGGTTCTTCTTGGCGCCGACGATCGCCATAGCCTCCTCAGAGGCATCCGGCGCGATGATGACCTCCGTGAAGATCTCGACGATTTTTCTGGCGGCATCGGCGTCGAGCGTACGATTGAGCGCGACGATGCCGCCGAAGGCCGAGGTCGGATCGCAGGCGAGGGCGCGCTCGTAAGCTTCGATCAGGCTCGATGCCTCGGCGACGCCGCAGGGGTTGGCGTGCTTGATGATTGCGACCGCGGACGTGCGCGCGGCGTCGAACTCGGCGACGCATTCATAGGCGGCGTCGGTGTCGTTGAGATTGTTGTAGGAGAGCGCCTTGCCTTGGACCTGTCGTGCCGTGGCAACACCAGGGCGGGCTATGCCGGGCGAGCGGTAGAAGGCCGCCGCCTGGTGCGGGTTCTCGCCGTAGCGGAGGCTCTGACCGAGGCTGCCGCCGAAGGCACGGAAGGCCGGTGCCGCGTCGGCGTCGATCTCGCCAGCGAACCAGTTGGCGATCGCCGCGTCGTACGTGGCGGTCCGCGAAAACGCCTTTTGAGCGAGCCGGCGGCGCGTGGCGGCACCGATACCTCCGTCATGCGTCTTGAGCTCGCCAAGGATGGCGGCATAGTCGGCGACGTCGACCACGACCGTCACGTCGGCGTGATTCTTGGCAGCAGCACGGATCATGGCGGGACCGCCGACGTCGATGTTCTCGACACAGTCGTCGAATGGGCGGCCGGCCGCCAGCGTCGCCTCGAACGGATAGAGGTTGACCACCAGCAGGTCGATCGCCTGCAGGCCGTGCGCGGCGAGCGCCGCCTGATGCTCGGGATTGTCGCGGATGGCGAGCAGCCCGCCATGCACGGCGGGATGAAGCGTCTTGACCCGCCCGTCCATCATCTCGGGAAAGCGGGTCAGTTCCGACACTTCGGTCACCGGCAGCCCGGCCTCGGTCAGCGCCTTGTGCGTTCCGCCGGTGGAGACGAGGGCGATGCCGCGCTTGGACAGGGCGCGGGCGAATTCGATCAGCCCGGTCTTGTCGGAGACAGAGAGGAGGGCGCGGGTGACGGGAGTGGTGTCGCGCGGCATCAGGCGTGGCGTCCGGTCGTCGGCAGATCAGGGATGCCCGCGACTAGCACGGAACCCGCCGGCCGAGCCAGCAGGACCACACGAATGTCCGGAATCGTCAGGCGGACCGTGGCTCCGGCGCGATGCTGGCGTGCGTGAACTGCCAGCGGACCCTGGCGCCCTCGGTGACCGTCAGGTGCAGGACGATCTGCGACGTTCGGCGCGCTCCCGCGACGCCTGCGAAGAACACGCTGTCCTCGATCGCCAGATCGGCACCCTGAGATGAGAAGTGCCAGATGCCTCCGAGCGGCGTGGTCAATACGATCCGGCCGTCGTCCTCTCCCCGCGCGCTGACCGTGGGGTGCAGATGGAAGCGGATGGCGACCTCGCGCGGACGTCCCTTCGTACGACCTTCGCGCCGGAAGGCGTCTTCGCCGTCGAGGCGGTTGCCGTCGAGGGAAAGGTCCCAGCGACGCTCGTGGATCACGCCGAACGGGTGCTGGTAGCCATCGTTGCGCCCGGCGAGGATGGAGCGGTCCGGCTCGTTGCGACGCTCGATCGTCACCAGGCCGGGCCCGCGCAGCACGATCGGCCCCCAGCGCTTCAACAGCCAGCGGGCGATGACCCGCCGCCCCCACCAGCCGTCCTCGCCCGTCAGGAATCGGCACGACGACGTATCGGCGACGCAGGCCGTTGAGTGGGCGGCGGTACTGCGCGAGACGCGCCGTTGCTCGCCGCCGCTGGCCGGCGCCCCGCAATTGACGACGAGCCGCTGCAGGCCGCTCGACATTTCGAAGGACAGGCAGCCGGCGCCCGCGAGCTTCGAGTACGAATGCCGCGGCGGACCGCCCACATCGGCGACGAGCACCAGCCTGCCGCCTTCCAGCCGCTCGTAGCCGGAGAACGGTGCGTGCCGCTGCGTCTCGACCATGGCGCCGTCGTAGATCAGCAGCGTGGTGAGGTGGTCGGCCTCCGTGGTGCCCATGCCGTTGAAGTGGCTGAGCGAGGCATCGCCCTGCCGCATCAGACGCAGCATCGGCAGCATCCGGTCGATTGCTCGCAGCAGCGCCTCGGGCGGCTCGAGGCTGCGGCTGAGGAAGCTCTGGCGGAGCGGCAGCAAGTCGAGCAGCAATTCCACCGCGAAGCGCGCGTTGCGGCTGCGATGGCCGCCATCGGGCAGGATCTGGCGGTCGAGTTCCCGCGACAGTACGCGCGTCGCGCGCCGCAGGATCGGCTGCAGCCCGTCGCAGCAGAGCCCGGCATAGCAGAGCGCCACAGAGGCAAGCAGCCGCGAGGGCCGCTCCGTACCGCGCCGCAACGCGCGCTCCAGATCGCGGGCGCCACGTCCGATCGCCTTGAGGAAAGCCTGGTAGAAGGCGTGATCCGCCCCCTCCAGCACCAACGGAGACTGGCACAGGAACGCGATCAGCCGCCGGGCCGCGATCGGTACCGGACGGGCCAGCGCCGGGTCGCCGCGGTTGGCGAGGAAGTCGGAGACGAAGGCGCGGGCGCTGGCGCGGGCGAGCGCCGTGTCGGCGGCGCGCAGGTGCCGGAGCCAGCCGAAGCCGTAGAGCACCTCGGCCCATTCCGGCGAGGGCGGGTCGTAGTCGAAGGGCGAGCGGCCGCTGACCGAGAGCGAACGTCCGGCGAAGACGAACAGCCCGGAATAGATGTCGTCGGCAAAAGTGGCGTCGCTGGTGCGCAGGTCGTGCGGCGCGATCACCAGCGCCGTCACCCGCGCGCGCGCCAGCAGGTCCGGCGGGGCGGTGACGCGTGCGAACGCACTACGCACCGAGCGCACCGCCTCGCGCACGGCGAGCCGATACAACACCCAGCGCTCATGGCCGCGCGCCACGTCGTACCCTCTCGTTGGTGTGTCCGGACTATCCCGACGGGACGGCGGCGGATGGACCCGCGGTCCATCGGTCAGATTAGCGGTCGCCTCTTAACCGTCCGCTAACGCTGTGTCGCGCGGCGGGATGGCCACAGCGACGACGGCGATCAGCTTTTACGCCGCAGACGGCTCGCGAAGAAGCCGTCGAGTCCGCTCCGCCGCAGACCGGCCTCGCCGCCGGAGGAGAGCGGGAGGTGGCAGGGAAGCGTGCGCAGATCGCCCTGCGGGTCGATCATCTCGATCTGTCCGGCCACCTCGTCCGGCGTGACCGGCACTCGCTCGAACTCCGGGTGATGCTGAAGGAAGCCGGCGATCTGGCGCTCGCCTTCCTCCGGCTCCAGCGAGCAGGAGCAATAGACTAATCGCCCACCCGGTCGAACGAGCGTCGCCGCCTTTTCGAGGAGCCGGCGCTGCAGGCCGGCAAGGCGGGCCACATCGGTCTCGGTCTTGGTCCAGGCGACGTCGGGATGGCGGCGGATCGTGCCGGTTGCCGAGCAGGGCGCGTCGAGAAGCACACCGTCGAATGGTTCGCCCAAATCGAGCGTGATCGCGTCGCCGACGCGGATTTCGGCCGTCAGGCCAAGACGATCGAGATTCTTGCGGAGGCGTTCGAGGCGCACACCGGAACGATCGACGGCAAGCACCGCTGCGCCGGCGGCCGCGAGTTGCGCGGTCTTTCCGCCCGGCGCGGCGCAGAGATCGGCGATGCGCTCGCCGGGCTTGGCCTGCAACAGGCGCGCGGGGAGGGCGGCTGCGGCATCCTGCACCCACCAGGCCCCTTCACCGTAGCCCGGAAGCGACGCCACCGGCGTGTCGACCTCGGCAAGCCGCACGCTGCCGAGCCCGAGCGCGACCCCGCCGAGTGTCGTCGCCCAGGTCTCGGCATCCTCGCGGATGGTGAGATCGACCGCCGCACCGTCGAGATGCGCGGCGGCGATCCGGCGGGCGGCGTCCTCGCCGTAGGCTGCGCGCCAGCGGACGGCGAGCCAGTCCGGCGTGTTCACGTCGAGGGGATCGCCGGCATTGGCGAGGATGGCCTCGCGCTCTCGCGTCACCCTCCGCAGCACGGCGTTCACGAGACCGGCCCGGTAGCGCAGTTCCGGGTCTGCCTTGGCAAGCCGCACGGAGAGGTCGACTGCGGCGTGGTCCGCCACGGCTAGGTCGAGGATCTGAGCCGCGCCGGTGGCGAGCAGGGCGAGGAGGCGCGGGTCGTCCTCGGGCAGCCCCTGGCTCATGCGCTCGGCCAGCACGCCGCGCAGCAAGCCGAATCTCCGAAACGTCGCGGTGGCGATGGCGCGGGCGAGTGCGGCCTCGCCCGGTTCGAGCCCGGCGCCGGCCTGTGCCAGCGCATCCTCCAGCGCGAAGGCCCGTCCCTTGCCGAGAAGCCCCGCGACGGCCTCATGCGCCGTACGCCGGGCCGCGAGGCCGGCGACCGGGCCATCCGGCACGTCGCTGGGAGGGGCCGCGTTGCGGCGTGCCGTCATGAATGCCACTTTCCGGAAAAGAGCGTGCTGCGATGTCCTGCACGACGCAGTCCCATCCGCAGCGACGCGACGCAAGAGAACGATGACAAAGGCCGTCATGCAGAACGACACGACGAATGCACCGACGACACCCGATCAGGCTCCATCCGAGGGCGAGGCGAAACGCGTCATGACGCCCGCGGCGCAGCGTGCGCTTGCCGAGGCAGCCGAACGGCGCGCGGCGATCGACGCCCGCGCCGCCGAAATCGCCGCCAAGCCCGAGACGAGCGGCCGCGGCGGCCTCGAACCCGTCCGCTACACAGACTGGGAGGTGAAGGGCATCGCCGTCGATTTCTGAAAATCGTTGGGACAGGACCGCAACCCGGGTAAATCGCAGAATTCGGCGCTACCGCCTCCCAGGCGCATGCCTACGAGGGTCCACCACGGGACGTCCAGGGTTTCCGGCCGGGGCGTACCGGAGGGTCCGCACCGCGAACTCGCCTTGCCGCAGCCGAGCGCGTGGCTATGCAGATGCGGCGCAACAAACCAGCCACCGACGACAGAGAAGAGCGCTGCCCGGCCCTATGAGACCGTTGGCCACGTGCTTGCCGGGCGCGCGAACCTCGTTCTGGCCGGCGAGACGATCTCTCTCGAGCACGGCGATGCCTGGCTCGTACCGGTAGGCGTGGCACACACCTACCGGATCATCGCGACATTCAGGGCGGTCGAGGCCATCTCTGCGCCAACGCGCCGAGCCGCGAGAGCGCGATCCTCGCGGCTCGCGTCTCCGTTGGTCACGCTCAGCGCACCACCTGGACCTGAGTGCCGACCGAGACACGCTCGAACAGGTCGGCGATGTCTTGGTTGTGCATGCGGATACAGCCATACGATGCGAAGTGACCGATCGATTCCGGCCGGTTGGTGCCGTGGATCGCGTATTGGCCGCCGCGCAGGGTCATGGCGGCGACGCCCATCGGGTTGCTCGCGGTTCCGCCGCGGATCAGGTTCGGCAGGCGCGGGTGGTCACGCTTGACCACAGCGGGCGGCGACCAGTCGGGCTGGTAGTACTTGCCGTCGATCATGGTCTGGCCGGCCCATTGCTTGCCCGGCTTGCCCACCGCCACCGGATAGCGGATGGCCGTGCCGTCGCCGTTGACGAGATAGAGCCGGCGCTCGGAGGTCCGCACCACCAGCGAGCCGGCCATGCCGGCGCCCGCGAACGGCACGATCTCCCGGGCCTGTACCGGCGTAGCCGCAAACAGGCCGGACCACAGCGCGGCGGCCATGCCCGCGCCCAACGCCACTTTACCGAACATCGATTGTCGTCCTCCGAGCGTGTCTTCACGCAGGACCGACGATGCGGGTCTAAGCTTGATGTTTTATGTAATTTTGTTGGTTTACGGAGAAACGAAACGCGCAGACGACCGCCATGATTAATACAGATTGAGGGATTTCAATCGATCCAGGCACAAATCGTCGATCGTCTGTCGATCGCTGGGTGTCTCCCGCCGTGCCGGATGGCGGACATAACGAAGCCGCGGCCGAGGCTCTTGCCTCGACCGCGGCGTGAGGATCAACGCCGTGCGTGATCAGCGCGTCACGTAGACCTGCGTCCCCACCGAGACACGCTGAAATAGATCCGAGATATCTTGATTATACATGCGAATGCAGCCGTAGGACGCGAACGTCCCGATCGAACTCGGCTTGTTGGTGCCGTGGATCGCGTATTCACCGCCCCGCAGCGTCATCGCCGCAACGCCCATCGGGTTACCGCGGGTTCCGCCGCGGATCAGGTTCGGCAGGTGGGGGTGATCGCGTTTCACATCCGACGGCGGCGACCAGTCGGGCTGGAAGTACTTGCCGTCGATGACGGTCTGGCCGGCCCATTGCTTGCCCGGCTTGCCGACGGCCACCGGATAACGGATCGCCGTGCCGTCCCAATTGACGAGGTAGAGCCGGCGCTCGGACGTGCGCACGACGAGCGAGCCGGCCAGTCCGGGCTCGTTGAACGGAACCACCTCGCGCGCCTGAACGGGCGCTGCCGCGAGCAGGCCGGCGGTCAGCGCCGCGGCGACACCTGTGCCCATTCCCCATTTCCCGAACATCGGAATTCGTCCTTCAAGCGTGACCTTACGCAAGAGGATAATTCGCAGAGAAGCTTGGCGTTCCTGTTAGAAGGCATGGTTACGCGATGGCGAATTACGTAATTCCAGGCTGACGGCTAACAGCCTCTTGCCGGAAACAGTCGACTCGACCGGCCCGCGAGTCGAAGTCTCGTAAGACTCACCGTTCCGTGAGGCGCGCCGAGATCGGCGACGGCCCCTGCCAGCCGTGGCGGACGAGTTCGGGGTCCCTATGCTCTTCCACCGGATGACCGACGCAGAGATAGGCGACGAGCCGCCACGCGGCCGGCACATCCACGAGGCGCGTCACCTCCTCCGGTTCGAGGATCGAGACCCAGCCGACGCCGAGCCCGTGCGCTCGCGCCGCAAGCCAGAACGTGTGGACCGCCGTCACCGCCGAGTACCGCAGCATCTCCGGCATGGTCTCGCGTCCGAGACCGTAGCCGGTCTCCGTCGCCTCATCGCAGAACACAGCGAGATGAACCGGAGCCTCGCGCAGCCCTTCGAGCTTGAGGCTCGCATAGAGGTCCCGACGCTCGTCGGCGTAGGAAGCGCAGGCGGCGATGTTGCAGCGGGCAAAGCTTTCGACCACGGCCGCGCGGCGCGAGCGGTCCGCCACCCGAACGAACCGCCATGGCTGGCTGTTGCCGACGGACGGCGCCAGGGACGCCAGGGCCAGGCAGGTCGAGAGAACGGTCTCGTCGACGGGATCCCCGCGGAAACGGCGCACGTCGCGGCGCCAGGCAAAGAGGTCGGCGAGGCGATCGCGGAACGCGGCGTCGAAATCAGGGGGCACGCTCTACGGATCCGACGAGACGGGAAAGAAAACTGCGCTGGGCGGGATTGCCGTGGCGTCGCAGTCTATCCGATCGGCCGGGTATGCGTCGGACAAAAAAAGGGCGGCGCTCCGAAGAGGCCGCCTGAAGTCCTTGGGTCTTGAAACCTCGGAGTGTCGAGCACGGGCCGGTCCAAAGCCGCCGCCGCGGGCTGGGGAGCTTGGGTGCGGGGCCGCTTCGGGACCCGTGACCGACGAGGTTTCAAGCCACACTCGACCGTTTTACGGAGGCGCCGGCACGGCGAAACCGTGGCGAGACGATGGCCTTTTGTTTCGCTGCAGTGTCCGTGCGCCGGCAACCGATGCACCCGAGGCGGGCTTGCGGCGGCGAAATACCCGGCCCATCATCCTGTCTCGGACGCATCGACGGCCGCATGCGGGAGGAACGATGAGCGAGCGCCAGAGCGTCGATACGCAGGGGGCCGATCCGGGCGCAAAGGTCATTCCGTTTCCTTCGGAAGCCTCCACACCCCAGATCGCCTTCAACCGCGACGAGCTGCGCACCATCTTCAATCTTTACGGCCGTCGGGTGTCGGAGGGCGAGTGGCGCGACTACGCCCTCGATTTCCGGCGGGACAAGGCCGTGTTTTCGATCTACCGGCGCAGCTCCGAGATGCCGCTATACCGAATCGAAAAGGACCCCAAGCTTGCCCGCCGTCAGGGCGCCTACGCCGTGATCGCAGCCGGCGGCCTCGTCATGAAGCGGGGCCACGATCTCGCCCGCGTCATCGCCGTGCTCGAGAAGCCGCTGCGGGCGGTGTGAGCGATCAGGCCGTATCCTCGGCGATCAGCTCCATGTTGATGGCGAAGGCCGCCATGGCGCCCTCCGCCGCGGCGACGATCGCGAACTGCACCCGCCGCGAGGCGTCACCGGCGACGAACAGGCCGGGCACATTGGTCTTTTCGTAGTCGCCCTTGGTCGGCACCACTCCCGTCTCGGAGAGATCGCAGCCGAGTTGCCCGACGAGATGCGAGGGCTGGCACGCCACCGGCATCAGGAAGATGGCGGAGCAGGGGATCGCCCGCCCGTCGCGAAACACCAGAGTCTCCGGCCGCTCTCCATTGCCCTCGAGTCGGTCGATCGGCGTCTCGACGATGCGAATGCCGTTGAGGCCAAGCCTGTCGCGATCCTTCTCGGAGAGCTCGCCATCCTTGGCATCCGTGCAGAGGGTGACGTCGCGGCTCCAGCAACTTAGCTCCAGAGCCAACCCGCAGCCGCCATGGCCGCGGCCATAGGCGACGATCGGCCGGTCGCGGGCCTCGTAGCCGTCGCAATACGGGCAGGAATGGACCCCGGTGCCCCAATAGGTCTCGAAGCCCTCGATCTTCGGGAGGTCCTGCCGAAGACCGGTCGCCAGAATCAGGCGGCGGGCCGTCTCGCGCGTCCCGTCAACCAGCTTGATCTCGAAACGGTCCTCGCAACGCCGTGCTTCGACGACCTCGATCTCACGGCGCTCGACCGTGCCGTAGCGTTCGAGATCGGCATGGGCCTGCTCGCGCAGGGCGAAGGGCGACGTGCCGTCGCGGGTGAAAAGGCCCCAAGTCAGGGGCGTCGCCGCATTGCGCGGCTTGCCGGCATCGCAGAGCAGGACATCGCGGCGGCAGCGGCCGAGGATGAGCGCCGCATTGAGCCCGGCCGGACCACCGCCCACGATGATGACGTCGCGCATCGTAGCTCGCTTCCCTGGCGTCGACTACACAGGGGAAATTGGCGGAACGCCGTGTTCGTTGCCCACCGAACTGTTTCGGGCACGAAAAAGGGCGCCGCAGCGCCCTTCTGGTCGGGGATCTGGCTGCCGATCAGGCGGCGGCGGTGTTCTTCACCGGGACGCCCTTCTCGGACAGGAAGGTCTGCAATTCGCCCGACTGGAACATCTCGCGGGTGATGTCGCAACCGCCGACGAACTCGCCCTTCACGTAGATCTGCGGAATGGTCGGCCAGTTGGAGAAGGCCTTGATGCCGTCGCGGATCGCCATGTCGTCGAGGACGTTCACGCCCTTGAACGGCACTTCGAGGTAGTTGAGGATCTGCACGACCTGGCCGGAAAAGCCGCACATCGGAAACTGCGGCGTGCCCTTCATGAACACGACCACATCCTGGGACTTGATCTCGTTCTCGATGGTGGTGTTGGCGTCGGTCATCGTGTCGTCCTCTTATCGGATCGGTTGAAATCAGCTCCCCTAATCCTGGGGGACGCCCGTGGTCAGCGCAAGGGCGTGGAGCACGCCGCCCATGCGCCCCTGCAGCGCGCCGTAGACCATCTGGTGTTGCGCCACGCGGGTCTTGCCCTTGAAGGCGGAGGACAGGACCGTCGCGGCGTAGTGATCGCCGTCGCCCGCCAGATCCTTGATGTCGATCGTGGCGTCGGGCAGCGCCTCGCGGATCATCGCTTCGATCTCACGCGCATCCATCGGCATCGGGGTGTCTCCAGTCTTGCGGTGAGGTCGTGTCAGGCGGCAGGGGCAGCCGGCTGGCTCGCCATGTAGGCCGGAAACCAATCCTCATGCGCGGCACGAAGATCAGCCACCGATATGGTCTCGCTGTCCGGCAGGGTCAAACCATCGCCGCCTGTCGTGCCGATGCGCGCGGCCGCGATGCCTTGCGCCGAAGCGCCGGACAAAATCTCAGAGGCTACCGTCTCGCTTACGGCGAGCAGGTAGCGGCCCTGATCCTCGCCGAACAGCCAGGCATGTGCCGCGATACCCGCTGGCGCCTCCGGCACGGTGGCTCCGATGCCCGACGCGATGCTCATCTCGGCGAGTGCCACGGCTAATCCGCCATCGGACAGGTCGTGCACCGTGTCGACGGCGCCCGACGTGATCAGGCCGCGCACGAAATCGCCGGTCTTGCGCTCACCGGCGAGATCGACGGGCGGCGGTGCGCCCTCCTCACGGCCGGCGATCACGGCGAGATACTGCGACTGGCCGAGCCAGCCCTCGGTCCGGCCGAGCAGCACCAGCACATCGCCCGCGCGCTTCAGCGCGATCGTCGCGTGGACCGCCACGTCGTCGAGCACGCCGACACCACCGATGGTCGGGGTCGGCAGGATGCCGACGCCGTTGGTCTCGTTGTAGAGCGAGACGTTGCCGGAGACGACGGGGAAGTCGAGGGCGAGGCAGGCCTCGCCGATCCCCTTGAGGCAGCCGACGAGCTGACCCATCACCTCGGGCTTTTCGGGGTTGCCGAAGTTGAGGTTGTCGGTGATGGCGAGCGGACGACCACCGACGGCGGTGATGTTGCGCCAGGCCTCGGCCACCGCCTGCCGGCCGCCCTGGACCGGATCGGCCTCGCAATAGCGCGGCGTGACGTCGGCGGTGATGGCGAGCCCCTTGGGGCCGTCCTCGACGCGCACGATGGCGGCGTCGCCGCCCGGCTTCTGGATCGTGTTACCCAGGATGAAGTGGTCGTATTGCTCGTAGACCCAGCGCTTGGAGGCGAGTTCGGGCGAGCCGATCAGCCGCTTGAGGGCCTCCGCATGCGGGACCGTCGCGGGCACGTCGGCGGCAGCGATCACCGGCTGGTGCGTGTTGGCGATATGCGGACGGTCATAGAGAGGGGCCTCGTCGCCGAGTTCCTTGATCGGCAGATCGGCCATGGTCTCGCCGTGCCATTTGACGACGAAGCGCAGCGTGTCGGTGGTGTGCCCGATGATCGCGAAGTCCAGGCCCCACTTCACGAAGATCGCCTTCGCCTCATCCTCCATGCCGGGTTTGAGCACCACGAGCATGCGCTCCTGGCTCTCCGACAGCATCATCTCGTAGGGCGTCATGCCCTCCTCACGCACCGGCACGGCGTCGAGGTCGAGCTCCACGCCGAGATCACCCTTGGCGCCCATCTCGACGGCCGAGCAGGTCAGGCCCGCCGCGCCCATGTCCTGGATCGCGATGACGGCACCGGACGCCATCAGCTCCAGGCAGGCCTCCAGCAGCAGCTTCTCGGCAAAGGGGTCGCCGACCTGCACGGTCGGGCGCTTGGCCTCGGTCTCCGCGTCGAACTCGGCAGAGGCCATGGTCGCGCCGTGGATGCCGTCGCGGCCGGTCTTGGAGCCGAGATAGACGATCGGATTCCCGACGCCGGTGGCCGCCGCGTAGAAGATCGCGTCGGTCTTCGCGAGGCCCACCGCCATCGCGTTGACGAGGATGTTGCCGTCATAGCGCGAGTGGAATCCGACGAGGCCACCCACGGTCGGCACGCCGAACGAATTGCCATAGCCGCCGACGCCAGCGACCACGCCCGAGACGAGATGGCGCGTGCGCGGATGGTCCGGCGAGCCGAAGCGGAGCGCGTTCAGCGCCGCGATCGGCCGCGCGCCCATCGTGAACACGTCGCGAAGGATGCCGCCGACGCCGGTCGCCGCGCCCTGGTAGGGCTCGATGAAGCTCGGGTGGTTGTGGCTCTCCATCTTGAAAACGCAGGCGAGCCCGTCGCCGATGTCGATGACGCCCGCGTTCTCGCCGGGCCCCTGGATCACCCAGGGCGCCGTCGTCGGCAGCCCGCGCAGGTGCTTGCGCGAGGATTTGTAGGAGCAGTGCTCGTTCCACATCGCCGAGACGATCCCGAGCTCGGTCAGCGTCGGATCCCGGCCGATCAGGGCGCGGAAACGAGCGTACTCGTCCGGCGTGAGTCCGTGCTGACGGACGAGCTCCGGCGTGATCGGGACGTCATTGCGAAACATTCGGTCTCTCGCCTGGGACTGGCGTGGCGGAAAAGTCGCCATTGGGGGAGGTCCCATCCTCGGGGCTCCCACGCGTCGTGCGACGGATTAGATCGGCGGGGCCGCCACTGCAAACCCGTCAGGGCTCATATCCGCAGCGATCCTTATCCCGCATTCAGAGTTCAGCTCGCCGGGACCGTGACCGGCACGTCCGCAGCAGGGACATCCCGGAGTTCGCCGACCGCCCGATGCACCGGCACGGACCCCGCTATCAGCGCGATGTAGTCGAAGGCGCTCCGGTCGCGGCTCGACATGAGCAGCTGGAAATGCATGCGGAAGAAGTTCCAGCGCCCCAATGCGACGGCACTCGGTTCGATCAGGTCCTCGATGTCGACGCTGCAGATCGTCGGTCTGTCCGGATTTGGCGCATACATATCCGAAGCCTGCAGTGGATTGCGCAGGTGGATCGAGAGCCAGTCCCAGGGTGCGCGCAGGTCGAGCCAGGCAATTGCGTCGGCATCGGCGACACGTTGCAGCGAACCACGAATGGCCTCTGCCCGCGCGTCGAGGGCGATCCACGGGATCACGCTGCCCAGCGTCACCAGCGTCACGGGCGTGCTGCGTCGGCCAAAGAGCGGATCGCGTGCGAGTACGCGATCGAGGGCTTCGAGGGCCAGAAAACTCGACGAGGAATGCCCGATCACGACCAGTTCGGACGCCTCGGACTCGGCCGCGTGGATGCGCAGCGCCCAGGCATCGAGGCGCTCGCTCATGGCCGTGGTCCGGTTCGCCGCGTGTTCGTGCGTGAACGCCGTGTCGTCGACGAGATGTGTCACGTAGAATGGCCGGCCTTTCGTTGCACGCGTGAGCAGGCCGAGGATGCCGTAGGCGGCGGGGACAGTCAGGGCGAGTTGCAGAATTGGCGGCCCGTCGCCGAGCGGTGAGATCGCGGTCAACCAGGCAGCGAGGGTCACGCTCGCGCCAACCAGCGTGGCGTAGAGCAGGTGGACGACGAGGATCACCGTCGAGAACTGCCAGGCCTCGCGTCGGAAGGCCTTGAGATAGCCGGTCCGCCAGAGACGCCACCAAAGCGCGGGGATCGCAATCAGCCGGTCGACGTTCGATCGCGGGAAGTGGGAACGGACGATGTCGTCCCATCTCAGCAGACTGTAGCCTGTCCGAGTACGAGCGCCATGCTCGACGCTGTCGATGATCCAATCGAGGCTATGACCGTCGGTCGAGCGGACGGACTTGCCGACCTCGATCGTCATACCGCGCCGGCTCGCAGTCAGCCTGCTTTCGCGGCGGAGCAGACCCCAATAGGCTTCCGGCTCGCGAGGATCGAACCCGGGCAGATAGAAGATCCGGCGCAGCTTGGTCGTGTCTTCGGAATCGGAAATGGCTTACGCGCTCGATACGGGCGGGCGAGGAATTCGCCAGGCTGACGGAAGAGGCGACCGTCTAGCAGCATTCCTGCCGGCAGAGTCGTGCTATTCCGCAGCCCGCGATGCACTGGCGTCCATGCCGGGAGACGGCATGGTGGAGCTTGGTCGGCAGCTGAAGAATCATCTTCAACCCGGCACGCGTTTGGACGGCGAGTCGGCTAGAAATTCTACGATGGCCTCGACGAAGCGCTGGCCATACGCCTCGCGCTTGCGCTCGCCGACCCCGTGTACGCTGCGAAGCGCCCAAAGATCGACCGGCTTGGCCCGGGCCATCTCGATCAGGGTCTTGTCCGGAAACACGATGAAGGCCGCCACGTTCTCGACGCGGGCGATGGTCGCTCGCAGGCCACGCAGATGCTGGAACAGCGCCTCGTCCGCCTCGCCAAGCTGAAGCGCCTCATCGTCGCGAACGGCCGTACGACGGTTCCTCGGCTCGGCCTTGCGCGGCTCCGGATCGGGCCTGACCTGGACGGTCTCGCGGCCGAACAGGATCGCCTCGCCCTTCTCGGTCATGGTGAGCCCGCCATAGCCGTCGCCGTTCTCGGCGACCGCGCCTGCGGCGAAGAGCTGGCGCAGCAGCGCGCGCCACGCGGCGACGGGCTTGTCGGCGCCGACGCCGAAGGTCTTGAGCTGGGCGTGGCCGTTCTTCCGGATCGGCTCGGATTCCTTGCCGTGCACGACGTCGCAGACATAGGCCGCGCCGAAGCGCTGGCCGGTGCGCACGATCGCCGACAGCAGCTTCTGCGCTTCGACGGTTCCGTCGATCAGTGAGACGCCGCCACGGCAGAGATCGCAGCGACCGCAGGCCTCGCTCGTTTCGCCGAAATACGAGAGCAGCGATTGGCGCCGACAGGCCGCGCCCTCGCAGAGCGAGATCATCGCCTCGAGCTTGCGCCGCTCGACACGGCGGCGCTCGTCCGGCACCTCCTTCTCGTCGATCTGGCGGCGGCGCAGCGACATGTCGTCGAGACCGTAGAGCGTCAGCGTATCGGCCGGCAGCCCGTCGCGGCCGGCGCGGCCGATCTCCTGATAGTAGCCCTCGACGTTGGTCGGCATGTCGGCATGGCAGACGAAGCGCACGTCCGGCTTGTTGATGCCCATGCCGAAGGCCACCGTCGCCGTCATGACGACGCCGTCCTCCTGCAGGAAGGTGTCCTGGTTCCGCATGCGCGTGCCCTGGTCGAGGCCGGCATGGTAGGGGAGGGCGTTGAAGCCGTCGCCTTTCAGGGTGTCTGCAAGCTGTTCCACGCGCTTGCGCGACGAGCAGTAGATGATGCCGCTCTCCGCCTTGCGGTTGCGCAGGAAGCGTTCGAGCTGCCGGGTCGGGTTGTCCTTAGCCGCGAAGGTCAGCCGGATGTTCGGCCGATCGAACGAATGGACGAAGGTCTTGGCCTCGCGTCCCGCCGGAAACAGCCGCTCTGCGATGTCGGTGCGCGTCGCCGCATCGGCCGTGGCCGTAAGAGCCAGGGTCTGCACGTTGCCGAGGGCCTCGCGGGCGCGGGCGATCTCGCGGTACTCCGGCCGGAAATCGTGGCCCCATTGCGAGACGCAATGCGCCTCGTCGACCGCAAGGCGCTGCACGCCGGCGCTGCGCAGCGCCTCCATGCAGCCGTCCATCAGCAGGCGTTCCGGCGAGACGAACAGCAACCGCAGCTCGCCCGAGCGGATCTTGCGCCACGTCTCGCGCGCGGCAGTCTCGGCAATCGTCGAGTTGAGCGTGGCAGCCTCGACGCCGAACCCGACCATCTGCTGCACCTGGTCGTGCATCAGCGCGATCAGCGGCGAGATCACCACCGTGAGCCCATCGCCCATGAGCGCGGGCAGCTGATAGGTCATCGACTTGCCCGACCCCGTCGGCATCACGGCAAAGACATCCGTGCCGTCGAGCACGGCCCCGATCACCTCCGCCTGCCCGGGCCGAAAATCGTCGTAGCCGAAGGTCTTCTTGAGCGCGGCGCGAGCCTCATCGAGGCGCTGGGTCATGGGTGTCTCGGTGCTAACGAAGAGTATGTCACTGCTGAAGCGGGCGTGTGTAGGCAATACGATGGAACTGTCTACGTAGGGAGCGCGATATGCCGCTCGACCTCCGGTAGCGACGCTATGTATCCGCTTGCGGACAGCCGGCCCCTGTGGGGCGTGTCTACGAGACCGAGGCGGTTTGGAGGGCACTCGTCGATAGCCTCAACCACCAGACGATTCTCTGTCGGCAGCCGCACGGCTCTACTGTTGCCGGACCAAATTTCTGCTATTCCCAACACCGGTTTCGTAGCCGACGGAGCATTCTTCGACAACATCAGCGGCGAGACCTGATGTTCGTTGATGCCTCCGCGATAGTCGCGACCTTGACGGGAGAGGATGGGCTTATAGCGCCGCTTTAATGTCCGGATACGGCAAAGTTGCTGGCAAACTCTGCGCTCGCTGTGTTCGCGACCCTCGCCGCGGCCTGACAAAGCTCAGAGCGTCGCAGCCATCGCCTCCACCGGATCGATATGACTCGGATCGCCGTGTTCGGCGATGAACCGCCTGCGCCACTCTCCACTGAGTTCGTCACGCTGAACTTCAAGGCGCACACGGTCGAGGGCGACACGCGGGCGGGCGACATTCAAAGCGTCCGCCACCTTATCGACCGCGCCTTGCGGATCACTGGAGAGTTCTTCGTATGTCACCTCGACCGGGTCGATGCCGGTCCTGGCGAAGTACATGTCCCAACGGGCAGAGCGCTGGCAGGCTTGGGCGAGGTAGGCTCGGGTCAGGTCGGCATCATAGCGCCCCTCGCCACTCGGCGTCTGGGTCGAACGGAATTGCTGCGTCTGGGTCGAACGCGCCCATGAAATTGCTTGGCCCAGAAGGTCGCGTCTGCGCAGGCGGACGAAGTGCAGGTTCGGCAGGGCCTGCGTCAGCTTCAAATGCTGAGAAACGGTGTCGAACAGACCCGGAAACAGTTTCAGCGCATAGATCCCGTTCTGGGTCGCGCCACTGGTGAGGATACGCTCGATCTGGAGATGCGGATCATCGGGAAAATTTGGATCGTCGATGGCCCGGCGTGCATTCGCGTTGAAGTACTCGCGGGGGTGTCCAAGCCGACCCGTGCTGCTCAGGATCTCGCAGAAATAATTACTGCCTGAACGTGGGGCTCCGCAGACCGCGTAACCGCGAGGTAGAGGGCGGTCCGATGGAGGTCGGGCAGCTTTCCGGCGCAGGCGGCCGAGGAGCTCGACGATCAATGCCATGCCATCCCCCTGCTCATACCGCAAAGGCATCCATGCGGTCGGCATCGCCATGTTCGTCTAGGAAACGCGCCCGCCATTGCGCATTGCTGCCATCCCGCTGAACGCGGAAAATCGATCGCTCCAACCGCACCATCGGGCGCTCGTCGAGACCGAGAAGGTCTCCAACCCGCGCGGCAGCCGCACTGGGATCTGCCAGAAAATCCTCGTAAGTGATCTCGATGAACGGCAGGCCGGTGCGTGCGAAGAACATGTCCCAGCGAGCGCCGCGCTGGCAAATCTGGCGCACCCGCAGCGCGATGGCTTCGGCGTCATAGGCCGGTTCGCCACGTACAGGATCAGACATGCGGAACTGGTGGGTCTGCGCAGCGCGCACCCAGGAAATCGCCTGCCCGAGCACGTCCCGACGGCGGAAGCGCACGAAACTCAAGCGCGGCAGCACCTTCGTCCAACGCAGATGCGGTGCCACCAGATCGTGCAGGCCCGGAAAGGTCTTCAGGCCGTAGATCCCGTTCGGCGTACGCCCCATCGTCAGAATGCGTTCGACCTGCTGATGCCGTCCATCGGGGTAGCTGGGATCGTCGTAGAGGCGGCGCGCGTCGCCGTTGAAGTATTCCTTCGGATATCCGAGCACGCCGGTCGTCCCGAGCACGTCGCAGAAGTAATTGCTTCCCGAGCGTGGCAATGTACAGACCGCATAGCCACGAAGCGGCTGTTCCCGCAGGTTTTCGCAGCCCGGCTGACGAACGGGACCGCTCATGACCGCCCGACCGGTTCGGGTGGCGGCGATACCTGGTCTGCCGATATTCTTTGTAAGCTCATGGCCGCTGGTGGGTAGATTCGGCGACGCACAGGGTCAATGGACGATCCTCCCAAGAAAATTGCGCAAAAATCCCGACTAGTTGCCGATCCTCACCACCTCGGTCCGGTGCCCGACTTCGGCGAATACGGCAGGATCGGCACCGGTCATCCAGACTTGGCCGGGCAGAGCTTCGAGCGCCTCGAACAAGCCCGCGCGGCGGCGCGGGTCGAGATGGGCGGCGACTTCGTCGAGGAGTATCAGCGGAGCGATACCGCTCATCGCCTGGACGAGACGGGCATGGGCCAGCACGAGTCCGATCAGCAGGGCTTTCTGCTCACCGGTGGAAGCCGTAGCCGCCGGCATGTCCTTGGGTCCGTGTCGCACCACGAGATCCGTGGTCTGCGGACCGACAAGCGTCCGGCCAGCCGCGCGGTCGCGGTGCCGGCTCTGTCGGAGCGCCGCACGGAAGCGGTCCTCCGCCTCCAGAGCCGGCCAGACTGCGACGAGATCGTCGAGGTCCCCTTCGAGCCGCACGTTGGCCCAGGGGAAGGGCTGTGCGTCGTCACGCGTCTCGCCAATCAGCCGGTCGAGACGTTCGACGGTTTCACGGCGGGCAAGGGCCACAGCCACCCCAAGTTCGGCCACCTCACGCTCGACGGCATCGAGCCAACGACCATCGTCCGGGCGTTCGTCCAGAAGCCGGTTTCGGGAGCGCAAGGCCCGCTCCAATGCTGCGACCCGTCCACCATGGGTCGCGTCGACTGCAAGAACCAGCCTGTCGAGGAAGCGCCGGCGATCACCGGCAGGCCCGCGAAACAAGCCATCGAGATCTGGCGTCAGCCAGACGATGCGCAGGAATTCCGCGAAGGCGACCGGCGACGAAACGCCTGCGCCGTCGATCCGGCACAGCCGTGTCGGACGCCCGTCGAAGCCCGGCGGCTCGCAGCCGGTGCCGAGCCTGTGTCCGTCTTCGCGCGAGCCGAGGGTCATCGAGACGGCAAAGCCGCCCGGGCCGCCCGCGCGCGCCATCACCGTCAGATCGGCCCGGCGCAGGCCACGGCCGGGTGAGAATAGCGACAGGGCCTCGAGCAGGTTGGTCTTGCCCGCACCGTTCTCGCCGACCAGAGCGACGAAGGGGCGGCCGATCGAAAGGTCGAACTCGGTATGATTACGGAAATCGCGGACGATCAACCGCGAGGGGCGAGCTGAATCGCCCGGCATCGTTTGCATGTCTCGGGATCTATGACCTCAGGCGTGCCGAGGATAGCCCGGTTCACACCCGCATCGGCATCAACACGTAGAGCGCAGGCGCGCCCTCGCGGTCCTGGATCACCGTGGGCGAGCCCGGATCGGCGAGCCGGAACAGGGCGGTGTCGCCTTCCAACTGACTGGTGATGTCGAGGAGGTACCGGGCGTTGAAGCCGATATCGAGCCCGGCCGCCTCGTAATCGACGTCGAGTTCTTCGGTGGCCGATCCGGAATCCGGGTTGTTGACCGATAGGGCGAGACGCCCGTCCGTCATCGCCAGCTTCACCGCGCGGCCGCGCTCGGACGAGATCGTCGAGACGCGGTCCACTGCGCGCGCGAATTCGTCGCGCTGGACCGTCAGACGCTTGTCGTTCCCGGTCGGGATCACCCGCTGATAATCGGGGAAAGTCCCGTCGATGAGCTTCGAAATCAGGGTCACGCCGCTCGCGAAGGAGAGCCGGATCTTGGCCGGCGAAATCTCGATGGAGACGCTTTCGCCGCCGTCGTCGACGAGCTTCTGTATCTCCGCTACGGCCTTACGCGGCACGATGATGCCGGGCATGCCGCGGCTGCCTTCGGGCGCGTCCATCTCGACGCGGGCGAGGCGGTGCCCGTCCGTGGCGACGGCCCGGAGCTTGAGGGCACCCTCGACCTCGATCGTGTGCAGGTAGATGCCGTTGAGGTAGTAGCGCGTCTCCTCGGTCGAGATCGCGAACTGCGTCTTGTCGATCAACCGCTTGAGATCGAGCGAGGCGATCGAGAAAGCGTGCGGCAGCTCGCCCGCGGCGAGATCGGGGAAATCGCCCTCGGGAAGGGCGCCGAGGGCGAAGCGGGAGCGGCCGGACCGGATCGTCATCTGCCCGGTCTCTTCGCTCGTCTCAAGCGAGACCTGGGAGCCGTCGGGCAGCTTGCGTACGATGTCATAGATCACGTGCGCAGGGACCGTGGTCGCGCCGGCATCGGCGACGTCGGCCGGAACGGTCTCGGTCACCTCGATATCGAGGTCGGTGGCCTTGAGCTGGAGGCCATCTGCAGAGCCGCGCAGGAGCACGTTGGACAGGATCGGAATCGTGTTGCGCCGTTCGACGACGCGGTGCACGTGGCCGAGCGACCGAAGGAGGGCCGCGCGCTCGACAGTGACTCTCATCGGGAAAACTCTGAACTTCGGAGAACGCCTGCCGCCGCTGGAGATGCGGGATCAGGGCAAACAGCTTGGCGAAGCCGTAAGCTCAAGGCAAGAGAGACGCGACGACCTTCCCGCCCGGATTGGCTGCGGCGGCCGGCGGGCCGAGTACCGAGGCCCACGCTTGAGCTACCGCGCGCTCA
Organism: Methylobacterium sp. WL9; assembly: GCF_008040035.1. Taxonomy (NCBI): domain Bacteria; kingdom Pseudomonadati; phylum Pseudomonadota; class Alphaproteobacteria; order Hyphomicrobiales; family Methylobacteriaceae; genus Methylobacterium; species Methylobacterium sp. WL9. Next base: position 68,664 of record NZ_VRVE01000005.1, on the reverse strand, counting down.
CCAGGAAATCCCAGTTCGGCCCCTGGGCGTTTTCGGAATTCGGATCCTCGTGCAGCCGGGCGGTTCCCCAGCGCATCTCGTAGCGACCGAGCGCGTGTGAGCGGCCTGCGAGCTTCGTATGCGCATCGTCGGTGGGCGGCTGGGCGGGGCTGGGCGGTACGCCTGCCGTCTCGGACACGATTGCTTTCGGAAACGGCTGCCGAGGTTTGGCGATGCGGTGCCGAAGCGCAGCATCGCGTGCCATGACGCGCTCGCTCGCGGACGGGCCGATCATCGCCGCGAGATCAGGAGACGGCGGCGCGACGAAAGCTTCGGGCGGTGGAAGGAGCGGTATGGAAGCCGGCGGCGACGCCGACGACGCGATCTGGATCGGCGGCAAGGCGACGCCGATCACCGCTTCAACCGGCAAGGTATGTCGAACCAGGTGGACCGGCTCCGGCACGGCATGAGCCGAGACGTCCGTGTGCGAGATGCGGCCGAGCGCCAGCAGCCCAGCCGCAACGACCGAAGCCGCGGTCGCCCAGCGAACGAACGACGGCCGGGCGTGCCGGGATCGCGACCGCGTTGAGTCGGCTTGCGGAGGCATTGTCGGCTCGGCGAAACGGAAGGGCTCCGACTCCGCGGGAGCGGCAGGCGCGGCAATCGCCTGCGTCGAGGCCTTGCAGGGCTCGTCGAGATCGTCCGACGGATCGGCGTCGGGAGGTGCGGAAACCACCACAGCGGTCACCGTCTCCAGGTCGCGCTCCGGTCCTGCAATCGAGACAGCGGCAGGAATCTGCACGGCAGCGCTCACGGCATAACCCGCTGCCGAGGTCGGTTCGAGCAGATCGGCGACCGGAGGTGCGGCTGTCATCGCGATCGGCGTCGCATTCCGCCGGCGTTTGCCCTGCAGATTCGGCTGCGAGGTCGCCCCGTGCTTGGCGCGACTCGATTTGCGCCGTTTCCCATGTGGCGACGCCCCGGCGCCGATGTCGTGACGTGCTCGACCGGCGTCGCTGCTCTGTTTCCGCATCGCCCTGCAGTCTCCAATGCACGCGCACGGAACCGCGACTGAAAACAATCGGGCGGCATGCACAGACACGACCTGTGATTGAAAAATCGGGCGGAAAGTCGGCGTGGAAACTACTTGTTAACACTCTCCGTGCGGTACGCCGCATCACGCTGCAGTACGATCTGAAAACAGCTTGAGCGCACGAGACACCCATCCCGTGCGCTCAAGCAGGCCCAACCTTGGCTCTGCGAGTGTCGTGTTTAGTCCTGCAGCATTCGCTTCAACAGCTCGACCTCGTCGCCGAGCACCGGATCGTCGCCGATCAGCTTCTCGATCTTGCGGACGGCGTGGAGCACGGTGGTGTGGTCGCGGCCGCCGAAGCGCCGGCCGATCTCGGGGAGCGAGCGCAGGGTCAGCACCTTCGACAGGTACATCGCGATCTGGCGCGGCTTCACGACGGCGGCGGTCCGGCGCTCCGAGAGGATGTCCGAGCGCGAGACGTTGTAGCGGGAGGCCACAAGCTTCTGGATGTCCTCGATCTTGATCCGCTTCGGCTCGCGGTTCTTGACGAGATCGCGGATCGCGGCCTCGGCCGTCTCCACCGTCACCGGGGCGCCGGTCAGCGTGGCGTGAGCGAGGAGGCGGTTCACGGCGCCTTCGAGATCGCGGCCGTTGGCGGTGATCGCCTTGGCGACGTAGGCGGCGACGGCGGGTGCGACTTCGAAGGTCGGGTGCGTCACACGCACGGCAGTGAGCCGGGCCTGGAGGATCGAGGCGCGCAACGTCTCGTCGAGGGTGCCGATCTCGACGACGAGACCGCCGGCGAGCCGCGAGCGCACGCGCTCGTCGAGGGCTTCGAGCTCGGTCGGCGGACGATCGGAGGCGACGACCACCTGCTTGCCGGCGTCGATCAGGGCGTTGAGCGTGTGGCCGAACTCGGCCTGGATCGACTTGCCCTGGATGAACTGGACGTCGTCGAGGATCAGCAGGTCGATGGCGCGCAGGCGCTCCTTGAAGGCCAGGGCGTTCTGGGTCTTCAGGGCGTTGACGAAGCCGTACATGAAGCGGTCGGCGGTGAGGTAGATCACGCGGCGGCCGGCCTCGCGGGCGGCATGGCCGATCCCGTGCAGCAGGTGGGTCTTGCCCAGGCCCACGCCGGCATGGACGTAGAGCGGGTTGTAGAGGGCGCCCTCGCCGTCATGGCGGGACACGCGCTCGCCTGCGGCATGGGCCAGAGCGTTGGAGCGGCCGACGACGAAGCTTGCGAAGGTCAGACGCGCGTCGAGGGGCGCGCTGCTCATGTCGCCCGAGGAGGAGGCGTCGGCGCGGGCGCCGGCGGCGGCCTCGGAAACCGCGTTGGCGACGGCGCCATGCGTCGGAGCCGGAGCCCCGGACGCCTGATAGCGTGCGAGGGGGCCGGCAGGCGCCGCGGGCTTGGCCACGCCGGCGACCGGGCGCGGCGGGGACGCGGCGCCACGCACGCTGACGTCGAGTCGAACGACGTCCTCGACCTCCGATTTGAAGGTGTTCAGCACCCGATCGACGTAGTGCGATTCGATCCAGCTCTTGAGGAAGCGCGTCGGCACCGTCAGCCGGGCGACGCCGTTGACGACATCCTCCAGCTCGAGCCGCGCGAACCAGCTCGCGAACACGTCCTCGCCGAGCTCGGCCCGCAGCCGGCGCTTCACGCGCGTCCAGGCCGCCTGGACATCGCCCGCGCCGTTGCCGTTCCTGCCGTTGTCGGCGCCGTCCGTCCTGCTGCCGTCGAGCTGCATAACCTGACTTCTCCTCGTATCCGGGACGGGGACACCGCCGGGGACACGTACGCTCACGCTACTTGAAGGAGACCTCGGCGAGTCGCGAGGCCTCGGAATGGTCCTGCCGTGTCAAGCCCTCCCGCGGGATCATCGACCGGCAGGACGGGTCTATCAACAATCCTCTATCGTTCTCCTAACACCGGGAAGTCTGGGGATAGCATCTGCGGGACCAGGGGGGCCTTCGCGCAGCCCATCGGAGTCGAGACAGAGGTGCGGAACTTGGGGACGACTCCGGCGCAAGCCGTTGACACTTCGCACTCGATCCGCGGCAGCAAGGTTTTGTTAAGCTACAGGCGGGGGCGCCGGAGACGCAACTGAAACGATTCAGATTAGCGTTAACGCCGTCTGAACCGGCGTCGGGCGCGGCGGTGCAAGGTCGGCGCTGGGACAAGTTCGAAGAATCTGTGAACAACTCGCGCAAGGCCGTGGAAAAGCGGGACGCTGGCGCTTGGCGGCTATCGCGGACGGCAGCTCATCTCGCAGAGCGCGCACGAAAAAGCCCGGCGCGATGGCCGGGCTCTTTTCGTCGATGATGCCGTGTGAGGCGTATCAGGCAGCGAGGGCCTTCACGCGGGCGGCGAGGCGCGAAACCTTCCGCGAAGCGTTGTTCTTGTGAACGATGCCGTTCTGAGCAGCCTTCATGAGTTCCGGCTCGGCGACGCGCAAGGCGTCGGCGGCCACGGTCTGATCGCCGGCAGCGATCGCCTCCTCGACCTTGCGGACGAAGGTGCGCATGCGTGAGCGGCGCGAGCGGTTGATCGCCGTGCGCTTGGCGATCTTGCGGGTCATCTTCTTGGCCGACACGGTGTTGGCCATGGGGCATCCTCGTCTATTTGGGCGGCACCGAAACGTCCTCGCGATGGCGGGCGTTCGATCGACGCATCAGGTGTGATCAGGCAAAAGGCGACGCCGCCGGCCCGCGAAGCGCGTACGGTGGCAGAGCCGGCTCTATAGACACGGGTTCGGATCGCGTCAACGCAGAGCCATAAACCTGTCATTCGGGCCGTTGCCAAGCCCGATCCGATCCGTTAGAGCCGCCTCCTGCCGGACGGTGCCGCTTCTTCAGGCCGCCCCCGCAAGCTGCGGTAGCTCAGTGGTAGAGCACCTCATTGGTAATGAGGAGGTCGTGGGTTCGATCCCCCCTCGCAGCACCATCAATTTTAAGCACTTGGGTACGGATATCGTGAGTGCTCTCAGGTTCATTGAACTTGGGAGCCTTCGGCGTTGGTTCGGTCACGTTCGAGGCCGGCCGGCAGCGCATCGCTCGGCCGTGGTTCCGGTGAGGTTGCGATCGAAACGCGTCCGGAGCACTCGCGCCATCACAGCCATTGTTTGAGGGGGACGTTCGTGATCCTGACGGACGCATCTCGTGTAGACCCGGTGGCCGGCGGACCGGCCGATACGTTTCGAATACGCGTCGCCGATACGCCCTCGGCCTTCCCGGATTGGCCCCGGAGCGACCGTCAGGGCTCGGCGCGCTGCCACGTCTTTCAATGCGCCGACATCCTCGAAGTCTGGCTCGATACCATCGGCGCGGCGCGGCGGATCCGGGCGCTGTTCGTCGGCGTCTCCGATGCCGCCGGGCAGACCGTGATGCTGCTCCCCCTCGGGATCGAACGCATCCGTGGCGTCCGGGTGCTCGGTTTCCTCGACGGTACCGTCGTCGATTACAGCCAGCCGGTGTTGTTTGCGCCTGCATCGAACCTCGATGCGGACGCGATGAAGCGGCTCTGGCAAGATATCCGGGCGGCCTTGCCCGGTTTCGACGTGGCGGTGTTCGACAAGATGCCCACCGAAGTCGGCGGACAGGCGAACCCGCTGATGCATCTCGATGTCGTCCAGATGCCCGAATCGGGCCATGTGATGAGCCTGCCCGTCGGCCGGGAAGACCTTGAAAAGCGGATCCCGGTCTCGAAGCGCCATGTCCGCTACATGCGCCAGCTTGCCAAGGATCAGGCCGTGGCGCTGGAGGTGGCCGACTCGCCCGAGCAGGGCCGGCAGTTCCTCGACGACATGATCGAGAACAAGACCCGGAAATTCCACGAGACCCGCGTTCCGGGCTTCGAGATCCCCGGCAAGCGCGCCTTCTACGACGAGGCGACGCGGCGGCTCGCGAACCTCTCTCCGATTCATCTGTCCGCGGTCCGGGCCGGCGATACGGTCGTCGCGAGCCATTGGGGCCTGGTGTATGAAGACCGCTTCTATTTTCTGATGACGGCTTATGCCGGTGGCGAGTGGCGCAAATTCTCACCCGGCCGGATCCTCAACGACGAGTTGATCCGCTGGTGCCACACGCACGGCTATCGCTGGTTCGATTTCGGCATCGGCGACGAGGTCTACAAGTACGAATATTGCGACGTGGTCGTGCCTCTCCACATCGCGGTGATTCCCGTAAGCCTGCGCGGACGTCTCTACGTCCTGACCGGCGCTCTTCTAACGCGTCTTCGCGCCTCTCGGCTCTGGCAACGGCTCCGGCCCTACAAGTGGATCCTGCTGCGGTCCCTGAAATCCGCCAAGCCCGATGCACCGCCCAGCGGGGACGACGCCGATGCTTCCAAAACAACTCATTGAGTAAAATCTCGCAGGCTCGCTCCGAGATTTTCGTGTGGCGGCGGCAGGATCTCGATCTGCTGCGCTCTCGCTTCAACCCGAATCGGCCTACTCGGAGAGCAGTCTATCGCGGGGATGGCCGGGGAAGCGGTGTGAGCTCACCCAGGATGGCGGCGGGATCCTCGTCCTCCCGCAAAGTCTCGTAGACGGCGCGGGTGTCGACGGCGATCAGGTCCCAGTCGTACTCGCGACCGACCCGCGCGCGGCTGGCGTCGCGCTCGGCGTCGGTGTGAAAGCTGGCGCAGGATTGGGCGATCGCCGCCGTCAGTGCCGGGACGTCCCCAACGGGAAAATAGCACGCGTCCGACAGCCCGATCTCGCGGTTGGCGGGGATATCGCTGGCGATCACCGGCAGACCGTCCGCCAGGGCTTCGAGAAGCGCGATCGGCAGCCCTTCGTGGCTTGAAGGGAGCACGAACAGGCCCGCATGCGCCATGAGCTCGCGAAGCGCCAGACCGCTCTGGAAGCCCGTCGCGACCACACCCGGCGTCGCCTCCGCCGCCGCGAGCACCATACGGGAATAATTGTCCTCGTGGTCGGCCGCGCCGACGATGGCGAGCTTCCACCCCTCCGGCGCGCCTCGGGCGAAGGCCTCGATCAGGTCGAGATGGCGCTTCTCCGGAACGAGACGGCTCACGGTGATGACGTAGCGCCGTCGCGTCAGCCCGAACTGCCGCAAGGCCGCCATGCTCGATGGCTGCGGCTGCGGCGTGACGCCGTTCGGCACGGCGTCGACGAGCACGCCGTAGCGCGTGTTCATGGTCCGCGCGATCACGCGTGACACGGCGATGCGCCGGTTGGCGAAACGCATGCCGGCCCATTCCCCGAGCCTCAGCGCGACTTTCGCGAAACGTCCCCACTTCGCACGGTCGTAGTCGAAGCCATGGTGGGTCACGACGACGCGAAGGCCGAGGGCCCGCGCCAGCGGGACGAGCAGCGAGGGGCCGACCGCGTGGATATGCAAGATGTCCGGCCCGCGCCGCGCCGCGTGCACGACGCCCAAGAGGGTGTGGACCACGGCTTCCAGCGAGCGGGCACGTGGCGACGGCAGCGGTGTGACGACGAGGCCGCGCCAGCGGTGCGGGTCTTTCCGCTCGACATAAGGGCCGCGCGCCAGGATCTCGACCGAACAGCCGGACCTGGCGAGCCTCAGGGCGAGTTCCTCGACATGGCGCTCGACTCCACCCTGCACCCGCGGCAGGCCGCGCAGGCCGAGCATCATCACCTTGAGCGGGCGGCGGGCCTTGCGTTGACCCGGCTTGATCAGACGTCTCATACGCATGGCCCTTTCGGCCGACGCCGCCAGGGCCGTTCGCGGCCCGAGAGGCCGCGCGCAATCGCGCTTGCCGGCGGCCGATCGCCGAACGCGTCGAAGTTTATCGCCGCTGGTATCATCGCCGGCCTCCGCGAAGTGAGGCGTAGAGATCGAGCAGGCGATCCCGGTAGGCGTCCCGGGAGAAATCCGTCTCGACCCAGCGCCGCCCCGCCCGGCCCATGGCGAGCAGCGTCTCGGCCGGCAGCGTTCCGAAGCGTGTCAGTTCGGCCGCGAGCGCCGCGACATCCCCCGGCGGGACGATGGCGCCGGTTTCCCCCTCGCGGACCATCTCCGGCAACCCGCCGATGCGGGCACCGATCACCGGGCGACCGAGCGCATAGGCTTCGAGCACGCTGATCGGCGCGTTCTCGTACCAGGTCGAGGGCAGCACGACGGCACGGCAGCCGCGGATCGCATCGTGCAACGCCTCGCCCGTTCGGAAGCCGAGGAAGCGCGCGTCGGCGCCGGTCTCGGCCGCGAGCGCCCGGAGTTCGTCCTCCATCGGCCCGGTGCCGACGATCGTGACCGGCTGCGCGGACAGGGCGGCTGCGCGCACCAGCGTATCGAGCCCCTTCTCCGGACTGAGCCGGCCGACATAGAGAAAGCCCTCGCCGACGGTCGTACCGGGCCGCAGCGCGGTGGAATCGACGAAGTTCGGCACGTGGACGAAGCGCTCGCGCGGCCAGCCCCATTCCACCAGCTTGTCGATGTAGAACCGGCTCGGCACCGCGAAGGCGTCGACGGTGTCACGGTAGAGTCCCAGCGCCCGATGCACCGCCGTCTCCAGCATGACGAGGCCGCTCAAGGGCAGCGATCCCTTGATGCAGCGGTTCACGACGACGTTGTGGATCCGGCCACCCCTGCAGCGCTCGCAGACCTTGCCGTCACGCAGCATCGTGTAGGCCGGGCAGGCGAGCTTGAGATCGTGGACCGTCATCACCACCGGAACCCCGGCCTGTCTCAGGACCGGCAGGAAGGAGGGCGAGAGGTGGTGATAGATGTTGTGGAAGTGGGCCACATCCGGCCGCGCCTCGCCCAGGATGTCACGAAGCCGTGCGCGGGCCTCGCGCGAGTAGATGATGCTCGCAGCGTGCTTGAGCCGAGTCATCGGGCCGTAGGCGTGGCCGAACTCGATCTCCTCGACGAAATGACGCTCGTGCGGGGATGGGAGGTTTCGCGGATGGCGCATCGCGAAGGGCACCACGTCCCAGCCGATCTCTTCGAAGAGGCGGTTCTGCTCGAGGAAGACCACCTCCGCGCCACCGCGGCGATAATGATAGTTGTTGATCGACAGCAGCCGTCCGCCGGACGGCAGGGCCGACGGCACGATCGGAGCCTCGATCCGTTCCGCGACTGCGATCATGATGCGGTCGCCCGATCGTCGCCGAGCACCTGCCGCAACGCCTCGCGCATGGTGACGACGGATGCCCCCTGCCTCCGGGCCTCGGCGACCGCGGCCCGGAGCAGATCCGGATGGCAGCCCCACGGCTCGGGGCGCTCGCTGATGCCGTGGCTGAAGAACACCAGCCAGCCGCGCGCCTCGACGGCGCGGGCGATCCAGGAGCGCACCGCCGCCGCGTCGATGCAGCAATCGGCGAGTTCGACCGCGCGCAGGAAGCCGGGATCGATCCGGCCGGCATTGATCCCGGGGACGCCGCCGCGGCACGTGGCGAAGTGGGATTCGAGCTGCCGCTTGGCCCGCAGCGAGGTCGTATTGAAGGGGTAGGCGAAGTTGGCCGGCGCGATGCCGGGATCGATTTCTCCGAGAAAGCGCGCATTCCTCGCGATGTCCTCCGCGAGCGCCGTGCGGCCCAGGTCCGAGACAGCCTGGTGCGAGAAGGTGTGGCAGCCGATCTCGTGGCCGCGGCGATGCAGGTCGCGGCACTGCTCCCGGCCGGCGAGGCGTCGGATCGGTTCGACCGCGCCGACGAGGCTGCCGGCGATGTAGAACGTGCCGCGCACTCCGGCGCCTTCCAGGATCGCGGCACCACGCTCCGCAGCGGAGTCCGGGATGTCGTCGAAGGTGAAGGACACCAGCGGCGCGTGCGGATGGGCCCGGACCGTCCGCGTGCGGATGGTGCGGGCGGCCAGCCGCGCGAGGCGCCGCTGCAGCGGCTCCCGCATCGGGGCTTGCGCCAGACCGGTCATCGCGCAGCCTCCGCGGACGGTGCGACGATGACGCGGGCGCAGGCGAGGAAGCGCAGGCCGATGACGGCGAGCAAGAACATGAACCAACCGGGCGTGTTGTTGAGGAAGATGCTTTCGAGGAAGCTCGTCAGCAGGCAGAACACCCACAGCCGCGTGAAGAACGCCGTCGTCGCCGGATCCTTGCCGCTGGCGAGGCTGCGGTTGAGATCCCGTAGCGGTTGGACCACGAACGCGCCGAGGCTGATGATCAGCCCCGGCAGGCCGGTCGTCAGAAGGATGTCGACATAGCCGTCATGGCCGTTGGCGGCTTGGCTCGCGAAGGTCTCGGAGGCGCTGTAAAATACCGAGCCCGAGCGCCAGAACGCCTCGAATCCATGTCCGATCAGCGGCCTCGCGCCCAACTGCGACAGGGCGTAGCTCCAGATCTCGGTGCGGTTGGTGAAGGTCGGGTCGGACGAGACCACTTCCAGGATCGCGTGGACCGGGGGCAGGATCACCGAGCCCACCGTGAACAGCCCGAACAGCCCCAGCACCGAGGCGATGATCGCCCCGCGGACGAGCGGGGAGGACACCCTCAGCAGGATTTCCGACAGCAGCAGCGAGACCGGCAGAAGCGCCAGCGCGGTCTTCGATACGGTCGCGACGAGGAAGATCGCGGAGGCGATGCCGAGCAGCCATCCGACCGCCACGTTGAAGGTTCGCGCCACGTAGATCGACACGATCACCGCCAGCGCCATCGCGCCGCCCGCCGCGTTCTTGTGCAGGAACGAGCCGCGCCAATGCCCGGCATGCATCGGCTCGAGGATCTCGTCGGCGGAATGGACGGCGTGGCTCGGCCAGAGCGCGACGCCGCCGTAGCAGATCACCAGGACGGCGAGCAGCGAGACCGCGAGATATGCGGAAAAGATCCGCCGATCGCCGGCCATCAGCAGCGCGTTGACCACCTGCACGATGATGAGGAGCGTCAGCACGTAGCGGCGCGCCGAAAGCGAGGGCTCCACGGATAGGCCGGCCGTCACGAGGTACCAGGCCAGCGGCGCCAGGAAGAGCGGCACGGCGAGGCTGCCGGCATGACGCCAAGCGCCGAGGGCGAGGCCTGCGGCCGACAATCCGGCGAGAAGGAAGACGGCGGCCTGGTTGAGCGCGCCGGCCGACTCGCTCGGTGTCTGGGAGGTCGGATCGGTGAGATCGATGAACGGGTTCACCGAGATCCAGAAGAACAGGAAGACGAACAGGAACAGCAGGCCCGAGGCGGCCACGGACAGCGCCGACCGGGAGGAGACCGGCCGGGCCGCGACGATCTTCGGCGACGGGCCGGGCTCCGTCATCCGCCCGGAGCCGCGCTCCAGCCGGATCGGCTCGACTTCGACGTCGGCCCGAGGGCCGACGCGGTATCGGTAGTCGAGGGGTGGGGAAGCGTCGGCCGACATCACGACCGCTCCATCAGGAAGAAGGTCGTCGGGCCATGGCTAGTCGCGGTGTTGTCCAGGTCGAATACCAGGGTGTTCGCCTCGGTGCGCATCGCGATCGCATCGCCCGGCGTTCCGTCGAGATGCAGCGAGCGCAGACGCCATTCCCGCGGCGCGTCCAGAGCGAACCGCAGGCGCGCGGTCTGACGCTCGATCAGAATCGGCATCTCGCCGAAGTTTTCGATGGTGCGCGCCTCGGTGTCGCGGAAGCGCATGCCGGTGTTCCTGGCGTCGGTCGCGAAGATCAGCAGCATCCGCCGGGACGCGATGAGATCCCGACCGTCGAGGGCGCTTGCCGCGAGCAGAGCCGGTCCGCTCCCGGCCTCGATCGTCAGGGGCCCGAGCCGCAGCTTTTCGGTCACCGCGGCATAGCTCGCGGCCACGGTGCGCGGCGTGACGACCTGCAGCCGGCGCGCCCTGGCATCGAGAAGGATCTGCCCGCCGACGCTTCCGTAGAGGCCAGCGGCCTCATCGGAAGCGTCGTCTCGAATCGCGGCGCGATCCGCGGCGAAGGACGGGGTCGTCCCTTGCGAGAGCGCCGGCAGCGTGGCGACGCCGGCCGGGACACGCTCGCCCGAATGCGGGACGAGACCGAAGCGCGTCAGCAGCCCGAGCTTGGTCACGGAATCCGGCAAGCCGCCGAAGCCGTCGTCGACGAGGTCGGCGGTCGTCCCGAACGGAAGGGCCACACCACTTTGCGCCGCGGCGACGTCGCCGCGCCGGAACAGCAGGGCGGCCAGGGTCTCGCCGGCCCGGGCGACCGGATCGAGCGAGATGCCGAAGGGCAGCAGCCTGCGCTTATGCGGCCAGGGCTGATCGACGGTCAGGTCGATCGGCCCGGCTGCGTGGCGGCAGATCGCATCCCAGCCCTGAAGCGCGGCATAGGCCGGCACCACGAGTCCCGCCTCGCGCCGGAAGCGGTTCCAGAACAGATGGTCGTACTCGGTGACGACGAAGGGTGTCCCGAACCGGCGCCGGCCGACCAATTCGCGCAGGTAGCCGGCAGCGTCGTCGAGTGAGCTCTTCTGCGAGATCGTCGTGCCGGGATCGAACGAGAGCACTTCGTCGAAATAGGCGTTCATGCTGACGACAGGCAGCGGGGCCCGGCTCAGATCGGTCTGGCTCGACAGCCCGTTGTTGTAGGCGCTGACGAGGCCCGAATAGCCGAGGGTTGCGAGTTCCCCGGTCATCCAGCCGACCGTGTCCGTCTCCAGCGCGACGAAGAAACGCTTGAGATCGCGCATCCGCGGGCCGGGCACGTAGCGATCCGTCGGCAGGCGGACCGTGCCCGCCTCGAGGCTCTCGCCGGCCCCGAGATCGCCCCAGGCCGAACGCAGCGCGGCGTTGCCACGATAGGTCGTCTTGAGCCAAGCGTTGAACGGAGCCCGGAGCATGTCCGGATAGGCTTGTCCCGAGTCCTTCTCGGCCAGGATCGTATCGAATTCGACGCCGTTCTCGTTGGCGAGCACCACGAGGGCCAGCGCGGAATCGTGCAGCGGGCTGAGCCCGGTATAGGGGTTCACGCTGCCGTAGATCGTCCTGACGAGGCGCCGCCAATGGGCGCGCGCGGCCCCATCGACATGGACGCCGAGCTTGAGTCCGCCCGCATTGCCCCAACGATCGTCGATCCCGCCGAGGCCGCCGGATTGCGACGTCAGCCCGTCGATCATCCAGTAGATGCCGTTGCGCTTCAGCGCGGCGAGCAGATAGCGGAGCCGGTCGAACTGCTCCGGGTCGAGATCGAAATCGCGCGACCGCCCGGTCATCAGGATCGCGTCGGCGAAGTGCAGCCGGGCGAGGTTGTAACCGTGGATCCGGAGTTGCCGCGCATAGCGCTCGGCGGTCGGCTTGTCGGGATAACTGCCGGAGGCCGGACTCCAGGCGAGCGACGCGCACAGGAAGGGGACGCGCGTGGCCGGATCGTCCGCGAGCGCGAGGTTGCCGGAGGGGCCGGCGATCACCCGGCCTTGCGTGCCGGCCGGGACGAGGGGTCCGAGGCCGGAAAAGTCGAGCGGGCTGCCCTCGGCTATGGCGAGGTTGCGATCACGCAGGGCCACCCATGTCGGCTCTGCCGGCCGGGCATCGGCGCGCTCGATCGGGGCGGCGGCCGCCACTGCGATGGCGAGCCCCGCGCAGATGGCCAGCGCTTTTGCCGCCCGGCCGGGGGTTACGTCCCGGGGTGCGGGCGATGCCGCGTCGTGCCGGGTTGCCGGTTCCGCGACGGTGCTGGCGATCCGCTCACCCGGCGCGACCCGTCCCCCAAGAAAACCGCGCGCCATGCCGAAGGCGTGCGCGTTCCAGGCAACGAAGGCGTAGAGGCCGAGCGGCAGCGAGCGGTAGCGCAAGCCCAGGGCGGCGATCGGAAGCGCCATCAGTGCCACCAGTGCAACGAGCTTGGCGAGGCCGGGCACCGCGACGGCGAGGCCGGCGGCGACGAGCCAGCCGAGATAGACCCCGAGCCAGAGCCGGATTTCCGGAAGGTCGCGCAGGGCCATGCGCAGATGCGGGCGGCCGATCGCGGCCCTCAGCATCTCGCCGATGCCGTCGAGATAGCGGCTTTCGATCCGTCTCCTGAGCAGCGCGTAGCCGCCAATCACGTGACCGTAATGATCCACGAAGGGGACGGCGAGGCGGTGCAGACGCCACCCTGCCGCACGCAGACGGACGGCGAGATCGAATTCCTCGTAGCCGTGCAAGTTCCGGTCGCTGAAATGGCCGACCTGCTCGATCGCCTCGCGCCGGTAGAGGCCGCCGCCGTTGAGACGGTCGACGGAGCCGGGCTGAAGGTCGACCGCGCCGCGCAGGGCACGGCGCTTGAATTCGAGATTGACGACGTTGACGTCGCGTACGCCGCCGCCGACGCCGGCCACCTCCGGGTTTTCGCCGAGGAAGCGCAGGCCGGCGCTGAGGAAGCCGGGGTCGAGCACCATGTCCCCGTCGATCAGGCAGACGAAGCGGCCGCGGGCGTGCTGGTAGCCGAGCTGCGGCCCGATCCCGCAACTGCGCGGCACGTCGTCGGCGAGCCGCGCGACGCGTGCTCCGCCAGCCGCAGCGATGGCGGCGGTGCGATCGGTCGAGCGGCTGTCGGCGAGGATCACCTCGCCCGCGCCAAAGCCGGCCTCGGCCACGACCGCCAGGGCTGTCCAGGCACTCGCGACGGCACGCGCGACATGCGCCTCCTCGTTGAGCGCCTTGATCACCACCGTGACCGCGACGTCCCCGCCGCCGGCAACGCATACGGCTCCGCATCCGCTCGGCGCGCCGTCTGTCGGTCTGCTACCCATGCCCCTCATCCTGCGGCCGACGCCGTGCCGCCAACAATGCGAATAACTCCGCAACGGCCAAGTTTATCCCGAAGACGACAACTCGGGTGGAAGCAACTTCGTACTTAAGTAAATTTTACCGAAATAAACAGAGAACGCTCGACCGCGGGCGAACGAAAATGCAGCGGCTTAACCAGTACTCTCGTTTTCTGGCCTCTCTTGGAAATCGCTGTGGACGACACCGATGCCATCGAAGCGCATTCCTGCCAGGCGGATCTCAGTTGGTCGAAAAGACGCGCGTTGAGACAGACACTTGAAGGTGCCGGCCCGAAGCAATCGAGCCGGACATCACTTCAGGGCATTCTGGCGAGCACCATACCGGTCAGCACGTCCATGCTCGCCCCGTCGTCGCGATAGGCTTCATGGAGACCGTCCGTACTCCAGTCGCGGTACTCCTCATCCGCAACGGCGACGGCACGGCATTCGGCATCGATCCAGCCGAGACGTTCGAGACTCCGCAGATAGTCGGCCGGCCTGCAGCGGTTCGGTTGACCGGGAAACGCGAGGCTTCGGTAGAGGTCCGGCGAGAACCGGTAGATGCTGTTGGGATCGCTGCCGCGGACGCCGCGCGTGTGGGTCTGGAAATCGACTCCGGCGACCAGAGTCGCTCCCGGTCGGGCGACCTGCGTGATGTGGGCGAGGACCCGGTCGATGTCGTCGAAATGCTCGAAGGCGGCGTTGCTGACGATCAGGTCGAAGCGCTTGCCCTGGGCGGCGCGCACGATGTCGAAATCGGGATCGATGACGTAGGCAACCGGGTCCGTCAGGCCACCATCCAGCGCGTCGGCGGCTTCCCTCAGCCGGACGCGATCGACCTCGTCTGGCAGTTCGGCATCGGCCAGCACACGGTAGAACGCCGCAGGCGTATGATCGGCCAAGGCGAAGGCATCGACGGCGCGATAGGAGCGCGCACCGAGGCCGACCAGCAGAACGCCGGTGCCCAGGGTCGCCCCCGGGCCGAGTTCGAGAACGTCGAGACCGGCGAGGCTCGGAAGACGGCCATCGGCGGCGTCGAGATGACGACGCCAGTCGGCGACGATGTCGATCACGTGCGCGATCGCCTTGGGCCAATCGTCCGGCGAAAAATCGGTCGGATTGCGATAGCCGCCGATGCGGTGGCGCAGGCTCGCGCCAACGAGTGCGGCGAGTCCGAGCCCGTAGAACAGGCCGTTCTTGAGCGGTGTCACGAGTTACCCGTGCTGTACGCCCCCCGCCTGCAGACAGATACACGAGACGTTTCCAATTCGTGAAGCCCTGCGCCACGTGGGAATCGGATGCAATGGATGACGGGCCGAGACGCGGCTGTTAGAGGTTCGTCGCGCCGCGCGAGGTTCACTGCGCCGCACCAGGGCTACCCCCGGCCTCCCCGAAAATCCGCGAGGACTCCAGCCGATGTCGGATCTCAAGACGCTTCGCGACGTCTCCGGACTGAGCCCCAGCCCGGCGCCCCTGCGGGACTCGGCGCTGCTGATGATCGACCTGCAGAACACCTATCGCGAGGGCCTGATGCGACTCGAGGGCGTCGAACCGGCGATCGTCGAGGCGAAGGCGCTGCTGGAGCGCGCCCGCAAGGCCGGCATCCCGATCATCCATGTGCGCCACGACGCCGGAGCCGGTTCGCCCTACGACATCGCGGCGCCG
Source organism: Methylobacterium sp. WL9 (assembly GCF_008040035.1). Classification (NCBI taxonomy): domain Bacteria; kingdom Pseudomonadati; phylum Pseudomonadota; class Alphaproteobacteria; order Hyphomicrobiales; family Methylobacteriaceae; genus Methylobacterium; species Methylobacterium sp. WL9. Next base: position 53,350 of record NZ_VRVE01000005.1, on the reverse strand, counting down.
ATCGGCCAGATCAGCGACGAGGTTGCGCCGCAGGGCGACGAGGCCGTGATCACCAAGGCCTATCCGAGCGCCTTCGTCGGCACCGATCTGCAGGCGCGCCTTGAGAAGGCCGGCGTCAAGAACGTCATCGTCGCCGGCTTCATGACCCACATGTGCGTGAACTCGACCGCCCGCAGCGCTTTCAGCCTCGGCTTCAGCCCGACGGTGGTGGCGAGTACCACGGCGACACGCGACCTGCCGGGCACCGACGGTTCGGTCGTGTCGGCCTCCGCCCTGCAGGCCGCGAGCCTCGCCGCCCTCGGCGACCTTTTCGCGGTGGTCGCGCGGAAGCAGAGCGACATCCCGGACTGACGTCGATGCGCCTCGCAATGCTGCGGCGCGGAACACGGCATGGCCTCCATCGGTTCGGCTCGTTGATACAGGAGCCGGACCCATGCCGAACGCCAACGTCGCCGACCTCATCGTCGAAACCCTCGCCCAGGCCGGCGTCGGGCGCATCTACGGCCTCGTCGGCGACAGCCTGAACGCGATCACGGAATCGATCCGCACGCGCGACGACATCGACTGGGTCCATGTCCGGCACGAGGAGGTCGCGGCCTTTGCCGCCGGGGCCGAGAGCCAGATCACCGGCAAACTCGCCGTCTGCGCAGGCAGCTGCGGCCCCGGCAACCTCCACCTCATCAACGGCCTGTTCGACTGCCACCGCACCCGCACGCCGGTGCTGGCCATCGCCGCGCATATTCCGTCGGCAGAGATCGGCTCGGGCTATTTTCAGGAGACGCACCCGGAAAACCTGTTCCGCGAGTGCAGCCACTATTGCGAGTTGGTTTCCGACCCGTCGCAGTTGCCGCAGGTGTTGGAGGCGGCCATGCGCGCCGCGATCGGCCAGGGCGGCGTCGCCGTCGTCGTCATCCCCGGCGATGTCGCCTTGAAAGAGGCCCCGACCCGCGGAATCGCGCCGAACGCCGGGCTGCTACCGCGTAAGCCGATCGTGCGCCCGGCCGAGCCCGATCTCGACGCGCTCGCCGAACTACTAAACGGCTCGTCCCGCGTGACGCTTCTCTGTGGCCGCGGCTGCGCCGGGGCACACGCTGATCTCTTGCGGCTCGCCGAAAATTTGAAAAGCCCGATCGTCCACGCGCTCGGCGGCAAGGAGCATGTCGAGTACGACAACCCCTACGATGTCGGCATGACCGGCCTGATCGGCTTTTCCTCGGGCTACGCGGCGATGATGAGCTGCGATGTCCTGCTGATGCTCGGCACCGACTTTCCCTACCGGCAGTTCTACCCGACCAAGGCCAAGATCGCGCAGGTCGACCTTCGGCCGGAGAATCTGGGCCGACGCTGCCGGCTCGATCTCGGCCTTGTCGGCGATGTCGGCGCGACCATCGACGCGCTGTTGCCGAAGCTCCGCGCCAAGACCGACCGGGCCTTCCTCGACGACAGCCTCAAGCACTACGCCAAGGCCCGCGAGGATCTCGACGAACTCGCAACCCCAAAACCCGCCCGCGGCTGGTTCGGCCTCAAGCGCGACAGGCCCGTGATCCATCCGCAATACCTCGCCAAGGTGGTGAGCGAGACGGCCGCAGACGACGCGATCTTCACCGCCGATGTCGGCACGCCGACGGTCTGGGCGGCGCGCTACCTCAAGATGAACGGCCGGCGCCGCCTGCTCGGCTCCTGGGTGCACGGCTCGATGGCCAACGCCATGGCGCAGGCGATCGGCGCGCAGGCGAACGACCGCGGTCGGCAGGTGGTCTCGCTCTCGGGCGACGGCGGTTTCGCCATGCTGATGGGCGACCTGCTGACGCTGCGCCAAGAAGGGCTGCCGGCCAAGATCGTCGTGTTCAACAACGGCTCCCTCGGCTTCGTCGAGATGGAGATGAAAGCCGCCGGCTACATAGAGACCGGCGTTGCCCTGGAGAACCCCGACTTCGCCGCCGTCGCCCGCGCCACCGGCATTCACGGCGTGCGCGTCGAGGATCCGGCCGAGTTGGAGAGCGCCGCCCGCGACGTCTTCGCGCATGACGGCCCGGCGCTCCTCGACGTGGTGGTCGCCCGCAACGAACTCTCGATGCCGCCCAAGATCGACGGGCAGCAGGTGAAGGGCTTCAGCCTCTACGTGATGCGGGCGGTGATGAGCGGGCGCGGGGATTCGGTGCTCGACCTCGCCAAGACGAACCTGCTTCGGTAGAACGGGTAGCTTACAAAGGTTCCAGTCTATCGGATCCGAAGCCGTCATTCAGAGGCCGCGCAGCGGAACCAGGAATGACGGCTTTGGTGTTAGAAGGCGACCAAGCCGCCATCGGGTCGGACAATCATGCGCATCGGCCTGTTTGTGCCCTGCTACGTCGATGCCTTCGAGCCCGAGGTCGGGATCGCGACGCTCGAACTGCTGGAGCGCTTCGGGCTCAAGGTCGAATACCCCTACGACCAGACCTGCTGCGGCCAGCCGATGACCAACACCGGCTGCCACGCCGAGGCCGCCGCGACCGAAGCCCTGTTCGTGAAGAATTTTACGGAGTTCGACTACGTCGTCGCGCCGTCCGGCTCCTGCGTGCATCAGGTCCGCGAGCACCTCACCGCGATTCCGCAGACGGACGCGGTGAAGGCCGTGCGGTCGAAGACCTTCGAACTCGTCGAGTTCCTGCACGATGTCCTGAAGATCGAGGAGCTGCCTTGGGCGGAATTTCCGCACAAGGTCGCCTACCACAACAACTGCAACTCCTTGCGCGGCATCCACCACGCCCGGCCCTCCGAGCTGAATGCGCCGTTCTTCTCGAAGCCGCTCGACCTCCTGAAGAAGGTCAGGGGCATCGAGATCGTCGACCTCACGCGGCCCGACGAGTGCTGCGGCTTCGGTGGCACCTTCTCGGTGTTCGAACCGGCCGTCTCGGCCAAGATGGGCTACGACAAGGTCGGCGATCAGGCGCGGGCGGGGGCCGATTACGTCGTCTCGGCCGATTCCTCCTGCCTGATGCATCAGAAGGGCTGCGCCGAGCGGCTCGGCCTGCCGCAGAAGTTCATCCACATCGCCCAGGTGCTGAACGGAGCGGTCGCATGAGCGCCGACGACCTGCGCCCGAACGAGGACGCGCTACATCCGGACGTCCAGCCCGCAAGCGACGAAAGCGCGCGTGGCCAGGACGGCCAGCGGCTGCAACACGCCGAGGCCGCCTCGAAGCCCATCCGCGCACCGGCGACCCGCGAGCCGCAGCCCCGCGGCGCGAAGATCCGCGGCGACAGGCCGATTGATCAGGCCGAGGCGGCCGAGCGCTTCCTCGCCGCGCCGCTCCACCAGAAGGCGCATGACGAGCGCCTCTGGGACGTCCGCAAGAAGCGCGACGTCGCGACCCAGGCCATTCCCGAATGGGAAGAGCTTCGCGAGCTCGCCTCGCAGATCAAGACGCACACGCTGAGCCATCTCGACGAATATCTCGAACAGTTCGAGGCGGCGGCGAAGGCCAACGGCGTGCATGTCCACTGGGCGGCGGACGGAGCCGAGCACAACCGCATCGTCCACGGCATCCTGAAGGATCACGGCGCCAAGACGCTGATCAAGTCGAAGTCGATGCTCACCGAGGAGTGCGGGTTTCGCCACTACATGGCGGCCAACGGCATCGACATCATCGAGACCGATCTCGGCGAGCGCATCCAGCAGCTCGACGACGAGGAGCCGAGCCACGTCGTGATGCCGGCGGTCCACAAGACCCGGATCGACGTCGCCGAGGTTTTTGCCCGGACGCTGGGCACCGATCCGACCAACGACGACGCCCACTACCTCGCCGAGAGCCAGCGGATGACCACGCGTCCGCACATCCTCCAGGCCGATGCCGGCATGACCGGCTGCAACTTCGCCATCGCCGAGACCGGCACGGTCGTCACCTGCACCAACGAGGGCAATGCCGACCTCTCCGGCAACGTGCCGAAGCTGCAGATCCACTCGATCGGCATCGAGAAGCTGATCCCGCGGGTCGAGCATCTCGGCGTGTTCATCCGCGTGCTCGCCCGCTCGGCGCTCGGTTCGACCATCACGCAGTACACCTCGCACTTCCGCAAGCCGCGGGCCGGCTCGGAAATGCACATGGTGCTGGTGGACAACGGCCGTTCGGCCCGGCTCGGGATGGAGGAGTTCTGGACTTCGCTGAAATGCATCCGCTGCGGCGCCTGCATGAACACCTGCCCGGTCTACCGGCGCTCGGGCGGCCTCTCCTACGGCGCGACCTATTCGGGGCCGATCGGGCTCATCATCGACCCGACCTTCAACAAGCGGAAGTATTCGACCTTGCCGTTCTCATCGACGATGAACGGGTCGTGCACCAACGTCTGCCCGGTCAAGATCAACATCCACGAGCAGATTTTTGCCTGGCGCAAGGTGCTCGCCGAGGAGCACCAGATCCCGCTCCTGAAGCAGGGCATGATGAAGGCCGCCGGTGCCGTACTGAGCCGCCCGGCCGCCTATCGCGCCGCGATCGGCACGGCCGATTCCGCGCTTCGGGCGCTGCCGCGGTTCGCCGTCTACAACCCGCTGAACACCTGGGGGAAGGGCCGCGAGATGCCCGAGACCCCGAAACAGAGCTTCCACAGCTGGTACAAGCAGAACCGCATGAAGGACGGCGCGAAATGACGAGCCGGGAGACGACGCTCGCCGCCATCCGCGCGAACCGGCCGAAGGGCGATTTCCCGCTGCCGGCCCTCCCGGCCTTCGCGCCGCTGGTCGGTGCGGATCTCGTCGAAGAGTTCGGCGAGCGGCTGAAGCGCATGGGCGGCCGCATCGAGAAGGCCGGCGATCCGGACCCGCTGGCCCCCGTCCGCCAGCGTCTCGACTGTGCCAATGTCATCGCCTCGGCCGTACCGGAGATCATGGGAAACCGCGATCTCGCGGCGGTGGCCAAGCCCGCCGACCTCGAAGACGTCGACGTCGCCGTGGTGCGTGCCGCCTTCGGTATCGCCGAGTCCGGCTCGGTGCTGTTCACCGAGCGCGAACTGATCGTGAATTCCGTCGCCTATCTCGCACAGCACCTCATTGTCCTGCTCGATCCCGCCGAGATCGTCGACACCGTTCAAGCCGCCTATCACCGGCCGGAATTCGCCGACTCGGCCTATGCCGTGCTTCACACCGGGCCCTCCGCGACGGCCGATATCGAGGGTGTGCTCATCCATGGGGCACAGGGCGTGCGCTCGCTGACCGTCGTCCTGTTGCAGCGCAAAATTAAGGCAGCTTGAGCGGGAGCCGAAACAGGGCGAAGGCGTTGGCGAGTATGGTGTTTTCACCATGCCCCCGATAACTCCCAAACTTCCGGACACCGACGTGCGCTTCAAACTCGGCTGCAGCCTCGCCTATCAGGTGAAGGCCCCCACGACGTTCATCTTCAATGTGGAGGTCGCGCATCTGAAGAGCCTCGCGATCAAGAGCGAAATCCTGACCTTCGCGCCGGACATCGAGCGCCGCGTCTACGCCACGCCGGACATGAAGAACCGCTACATCGGTCTCAACGTCGCTCCCGGCCCGCTGTCCCTCGAATACAATGCCGAGGTCGAGCTGACGGTTCACCGCGCCGATCCGGCGACGGTCAACGAGACGCCGGTCTCCGAGCTGCCGCTCGACATCCTGCCCTTTCTGCTGCCGAGCCGCTTCGTTTCCTCGGACCGCCTCGCCGCCTTCGCCCAGGCCGAATTCGGCCATCTGCCCAAGGGGCATCGGCGGGTGAACGACATCTGCACCTGGATTAACGAGCACATCGCCTACCAGCGCGGCGCCAGCGACGGCGAGACCACCGCCCACGAGACCCTGCTGAAGCGCGCCGGCGTCTGCCGCGATTTCGCGCATCTCGGCACGGCGTTCTGCCGGGCGCTCGGCATCCCGGCTCGCTTCGTCTCGGTCTATGCCTACGGCCTCGTGCCGGCCGACTTCCATGCAGTGTTCGAGGCCTATCTCGACGGGCGCTGGTGGCTGTTCGACGCGACGCGGCAGGCCCATCTCGACGGCCTGGTGCGCATCGGTGTCGGCCGCGACGCCGCCGAGATCGCCTTCTGCACGCCCTACGGCGAGATGGAGCCGACGAACATGCAGATCCGCATCGACCGTGCCGACGGCGGCTCCGAGCCGACCGAGCGCACGGTCGACGCGATCTCGACGGAAGAGCCCGCGCCGCATGCCGGCGCGGTGTGAGGCTCGACAGGAAGCACGATCCTGCCATCCTGTGATCCCGTGACATCAGGAGACACCGGATGGCCTATCGCCACCTCGTCGGGTCCCGCACTCACGTCTTTGCCGACCTTGCGATACTGATGGCCAAGGCGACGCCGGTTCGATCCGGCGATCGCCTGGCAGGCATTGCAGCGGAATCGGCTGAAGAAAGCGTGGCCGCGCGCTGGTGCCTTGCCGAGGTGCCGCTGTCGGAGATCCTGGCCAAGCCGCTGATCCCCTACGAAATCGACGACGTCACCCGGTTGATCCTCGACACGCACGATCAAGCCGCCTTCGCCGAGATCGCCCACCTCACCGTCGGCGATTTTCGCGAGTTTCTGCTGACGGCCTCTTTCGAGACGCTTGCGCGCATCGCCCCGGCGGTGACGCCGGAAATCGCGGCGGCGGTCTCGAAAATCATGCGTAACCAGGATTTGATCCTGGTGGCCCGCAAAGCCCAAGTCGTCACGAAGTTTCGCAACACCATCGGACTGCCCGGTACGCTGGCGGTGCGGCTGCAGCCGAACCATCCGACCGATGACGCCAGGGGCATCACCGCCTCGATCCTCGACGGGCTGTCCTATGGCTGCGGCGATGCGGTGATCGGCATCAACCCGGCCTCGGACTCGATCCGCACGCTGTCGAGCCTGCTCGGCCTGCTCGACGACGTGATCCAGCGCCTCGCGATCCCGACGCAATCCTGCGTGCTCACCCATGTCACCACGACGCTGGACGCGATGAACCGCGGCCTGCCGGTGGATCTCGTCTTCCAGTCGATCGCGGGCACGCAGAAGGCCAATGCGAGCTTCGGCGTCACGCTACCGATCCTGAAGGAGGCGCACGAGGCGGCGCTGGCGCTGAAGCGCGGACCCATTGGCGACAACTGCATGTATTTCGAGACCGGGCAGGGCTCGGCGCTTTCGGCCGACGCCCACCACGGCATCGATCAGCAGACCTTGGAGGCGCGGGCCTACGCCGTGGCACGGGTCTATCGGCCGCTGCTGGTCAACACCGTGGTCGGCTTCATTGGCCCCGAATATCTCTACGACGGCAAGGAGATCATCCGGGCTGGGCTGGAGGATCATTTTTGCGGCAAGCTGATGGGCGTGCCGCTCGGCGTGGACGTCTGCTACACCAACCACGCCGAGGCCGATCAGGACGACATGGACACGCTCCTGACCCTGCTCGGCGCGGCCGGCTGCACCTACGTCATGGGCGTGCCCGGCGCCGACGACGTCATGTTGAACTACCAGTCCACCTCGTTCCACGATGCGCTCTACATCCGCGAGGTGCTGGGCCTGAAGCGCGCACCGGAATTCGCGGCTTGGCTCGAAGAGATCGGGCTGACGGACGGGGAGAGTGCTCTGCTGTCCGGCAATGCCGGTACCGCCTTGCTGACGGCCGCACCGGATCTCGCCGCGTGAGCGAAGACGATCTCTGGAAAAGACTCGCACGGCTGACGCCGGCCCGGATCGGACTCGGCCGCGCGGGGGCCGGGCTGCCGACGCGAGAGGTGCTCGGTTTCGGCCTCGCCCACGCCCAGGCTCGCGATGCCGTGCACACGCCGATGGACGCCGAGGCGATCACCACTGCGATCGAAGCGCTCGGCCTGCCCGTCCTCGCCGTCGCCTCCCAGGCCGAGGATCGCGCGACTTATCTGCGCCGGCCCGACTACGGCCGCCGCCTCGCTTCCGAGAGCCGCGACCGTCTTACCGCGGCCGCCGACGGCCCCGTCGACCTCGCCATCGTCGTCGCCGACGGCCTCTCCGCCCGCGCCGTCCACGAGGGGGCTGCGCCGATGCTCGCCGCACTGAAACCGCTCGTCGACAAGGCAGGCTGGAGCCTCGGGCCGGTCATCGTGTCCGTCCAGGCGCGCGTGGCGCTGGGCGACGAGATCGGAACGCTCCTCAAGGCGCGGGCGGTGGCCGTATTGATCGGCGAACGTCCGGGGCTCTCCTCGCCCGACAGCCTCGGCCTCTACCTGACCTTCGACCCGAGACCCGGCCGCTCGGATGCCGAGCGCAACTGCATTTCCAACGTCCGCCCGGCGGGGCTCTCGCACGACCTGGCGGCATTCAAACTGCATTGGCTGATCGCGCAGGCTTTTTCGCGGGGGCTCAGCGGCGTGAACCTGAAGGACGAGAGCGACGCCGCGCTCGATGCGCCGCCGGAGCGGGCGTCATTGCCGGACACCTCGGTTTAGCAAGGGCCGCGCGTACCCGAAGCGTAATCCCGTCCTCGGTGCCGCAGTGCCGGCAAGCCTGGAACGTTCGCATCGCCGTGGTGTTGGCGACGCAATGTCAGGCCGGTGCGCCAAGCGCGCTTCGGGCCGTCACGAAGCCGCAAGCCGCCTTATCGGCGCGGGCTCCGTACCTCTCACGATCTAGTGGAGTTTCGAATGGATCTCGGCATCAGCGGCCGCGTCGCCGTCGTCACGGGCGGCGATTCCGGCATGGGCTACACCAGCGCGGAGTACCTGCTGCGCGAAGGCGTCAAAATCGTCCTGTCCGACATCAAGGATGAAGCGGTGCAGGACGCCGCCAAGCGTCTCTCGGCATTGGGCGAAGTCCGTGCCTTCGCTGCCGATCTGTCCTCGAACGACGGCGCGGTCGCGCTACGGGCGTTCGCAGACACGGCGTTTGGACAGAAGCCGACGATCCTCGTGAATGCGGCCGGCGTCACCGGGGCCACCGGTGACTTTCTGGAGATCGACGACGCGGGCTGGCTGGAGACCATCCAGGCCGACCTGATGGGTGCGGTGCGGATGGCTCGGGCCTTCATCCCCGGCATGCGCGAGGCCGGTTGGGGCAGGATCGTGCTGTTCACCTCGGAGGACGCCGTGCAGCCCTATGTCGAGGAGCTGCCCTATTGCGCGGCCAAGGCCGGGCTGATGAACCTCACCAAGGGCCTCTCGAAGGCCTACGGGCCGGACGGCGTGCTCGTGAACTCGGTCGCCCCCGCTTACATCGCCACGCCGATGACCGACGCCATGATGGAGAAGCGCGCCGAGGAGATGGGCGTGTCCTTCGACCGGGCGATCGAGACCTTCCTGGACGAGAAGCGTCCCGGCATCGTCGCCAAGCGCCGCGGACGGGTCGAGGAGGTCGCGGCGGCGGTCGCGTTCCTGTGCTCGGAGCAGGCGAGCTTCATCACCGGCGAGAACCTCCGCGTCGATGGCGGCGCCGTCCTCACGATGGCGTCGTGAGTCCGATGAGAGAGCTGTCCTGCGACGTCGCGGTCATCGGCGCCGGCACCGCGGGCATCGCTGCGCACCGCGCCGCCCTCGATGCGGGCGCGGCCTCGATTCTGATCGAGCAGGGGCCGGGCGGCACCACCTGCGCGCGAGTCGGCTGCATGCCTTCGAAGTTGCTGATCGTGGCGGCGAATGCGGCCCATGAAGCCCGCGCGGCGCACCGCTTCGGTATTCATGTCGAGCACGTGCGGGTCGACGGCCGAGACGTGATGCGGCGCGTGCGCCAACAGCGCGACTGCTTCGTCGACAGCGTGTTCGAGGGGCTGGAGAAACTTCCGGAAGGCAGCCGGATCACCGGCCGCGCGGTGTTCGAGGACGCGACGACCCTTCGCATCGACGACGCGATCCGCCTGCGCTTCAAGGCGGCCGTGATCGCGACGGGATCGAGCCCGAGCGTGCCGAAGCCGCTGGAGGGCCTCGGCGAACGTCTGCTCACCACCGACACGCTCTTCGAGATCGAGGATCTGCCGGAATCGATCGCGGTGCTCGGTGGGGGGCCTGTTGGGATCGAACTGGCGCAGGCGCTGGCACGGCTCGGCGTGAAGACCGCGTTGTTCGATCCCGCCGGTGCGTTGGGCGGGATCGCGGATCCCGATCTGGCCGAGGCGGCGCGCGACATTTTCGGGAAGGATATCGCGCTCCATCTCGGGGCGACCGTCGAACGTGCCGAGGCGACAGAGGGCGGCGTTACGCTGCACTGGTCTGACAAGGATGGCGGAAAGGGCTCGGCGTCGTTCGCCCGGGTCCTGGCCGCCACGGGCCGCCCTCCGAACGTGCGCGGCATCGGGCTCGCCAGCACCGGCCTGTCCCTCGACGAGGACGGGATGCCCGCCTTCGATCCACACTCGCTCGTCTGCGAGGGTGACTCGATCCTTATTGCCGGAGACGCCAACGCGGCCCGTCCGGTTCTGCACGAGGCGAGCCGCCAGGGCCGCATCGCCGGCCGCAACGCCGCTGTGCTGGCACGGTCCGACAAAGGATCGATCGAGAACCCAAGGCCTTGGGTGAAGCTCGCAATGGTCTTCACCGAGCCGCAGATCGCGGCGATCGGAGACCTGGGCGGCGACCTCGTCGGCAAGGTGGATTTCTGCGACCAGGGTCGTGCCCAGGTCATGGGCCGCAACCAGGGCGGCATGCGGGTCTACGCGGACCGGAGCGGCCGCCTGCTCGGCGCCGAGATGCTCGGTCCCGACGTCGAGCACCTCGCGCACATCCTGTCCTTTGCCATCCAGGACGGACACACGGCGCAAGACCTGCTCGACAGGCCGTTCTACCACCTGACCCTGGAAGAAGGCCTCCGGACCGCTCCGTCCGATATCATACGGAAAACTGCAGGTTGAGCACGAAGTTGTGCGGAAGCATCCTCGTCGTGTCGCCGGAACCGTCACCTTCTGAGGATTGCGCGAGAGGGCGGGCGCGGTCATACCGGGGCCGGAATGATCGACCCGCCCCACAACAGGATCCAGGACGTCCTCGGGAAGTCCGTCGATCTCGACGCCCTGTCGCCCGAGGCGCTCGACCGTCTCGACCAGGGCGTGATCGCGCTGGACGCGGCGGGCCGGGTGCTGTCATTCAGCGAGGGCGCCGCGAGCCTTTCGGGGTTCTCGGCAAGCGCCGTCGTCGGCCGTCACTACTTCCGCGACATCGTGCCGAGCACGAACGTGCCGAGCTTTCACGGTCGTTTCCTGAGCGGGCTTCGGCGCGGGCGCCTCGACGAGACCTTCGAGTTCGTGTTCGGGCGAATGCCGCAACCACTGCGAGCACGCATTCATCTTCGCGCGTCGGCGACGCCTGGTCGCTACTGGCTGGTGATCGCCGCCCTCGAGAACATCGGCGCGGGACGCTCGCGCGAGGCGGTGATGGCGGCCGTTGGCCGGCGCGTCCGGGCCGAGCCGGTCGATCCGAGCCTGTGCGAACGCGAGCCGATCCACATCCCGGGCTCGATCCAGCCCAACGCCGTCATGCTCGCGGCGGATGCCGAGACGCTCGCGATCCTCGTCCACAGCGCCAACATCTCCGACGTCTTCGATGACGACGGCACGGCGCTCGATGGGCGGCACCTGAGCGAGGTCCTTCCGGCCGGTTTCGTGGCGCTGGTCCAGGCCGGCGTCGCAGCGGGAAGCCTGGAAGACGGCCGGCTGCTCCGGCAGGCGGTGACCCTCGCCAGTCGGCCGGACGACCGCTTCTACGCCGTCGCACATGTGCGGAGCGGCCGGGTCATCGTCGAGTTGGAGCGCGCGCCCGACCGTCCTGACGATTTCGGTTCGGCCACCCCGTTGGAGACCGAGTTGGCGGTCGTCCGCCTGCGCGGGGCCGAAAGCCTGGACGAGGCGGCGCGGATCGTCGCGAGCGAGATCCGGATCCTCACCGGCTTCGAATCCGTCCTCGTCTACCGCTTCGACGCGGACTGGAACGGCGAGGCCATCGCCGAGGATATGATCCCCGGCTGGCAGCGCCCACTGATCGGACTGCGCTTCCCCTCCTCGGACATTCCGGCCCAGGCCCGCGCGCTCTATCACAAGGCCAAGAGCCGCTTCGTGATCGACCGCGACTGCGTGCCGGTGCCGCTGGTGGCGGGTAAGGCAGCCGGCAACGGGCCGATCGACCTCACCTTCGCCCAGAACCGCACGCTTTCGCCGATCCATCTCGAATATCAGCGCAATCTCGGCGTGAACGGTTCGATGTCGATCTCGATCCTCGTCGAGGGCCGGCTCTGGGGCCTGATGATCGGCCATCACCGGCAGCCGCATTACGTCGCGCCCGAGACGCGGGCCGCCTCGACGGTCCTCACCGACGCCTTCGCCATGCGCGTGCAGGAGATCGAGGCGCATCGCCGCTGGGCCGAGCAGCAGACCCATCTCGACATCGAGGGGCGGCTCGTGCGCGGGCTGACGCGCACGGACGACTTCGTCCAGGCGCTAACAGTCGGTTCGACCACGCTGCTCGACCTGTTCGATGTCGGCGGCGCCGGCATCGTCTCGGAGGGCCATGTCAGCCTGATCGGGGCCTGCCCGACCGACAAGGAGGTCTTGGCGCTCGCGGATTGGTTGAGGGAGGCCCTGCCGCAAGGCCAGCCGAGTTACACCACCGATGCCCTGAGCAGCGCCCATGCCCGTGGCGGCGCTTATGCGGCTACGGCGAGCGGCCTGCTCGCGGCCTTCGTCGATGCCGAACGGCTGCACCTCCTGCTCTGGTTCCGCCCAGAGGTGCCGAGCACGGTCACTTGGGGCGGCGATCCGCGAAAGCCGGTCATCGCCGGTTCGGGGTCGGTGGCGGTGCTGCCGCGCCGCTCTTTCGAGCGCTGGGTCGAGGAACGCCGCGGCGTCGCGACGCCGTTCGCGGATTGGCAGGTCTCGCTCGCCGAACAGCTCGCCCAGGCGGTCGAGGGCGTCGTCCTGCGCCAGCGGCGCAAGATCGAGGAACTGACCGATCTTCTCGTCGAGAAGGAGCGGCTGCTCGCGCAGAAGGATCTGCTCACGCGCGAGATCGACCACCGCGTGAAGAACTCGCTGCAGATCGTCTCGGCTTTCCTGCACATGCAGCGGCGCCAGATCACCGACCCGGCCGCACGGCAGGCCTTCTCGGAGACCTCCGGCCGCGTGATGAGCGTCGCGCGGGTGCATGACAGCCTCTATCAGGCCGGCAGCGTCGAGGAGGTCGATCTCGGTCAGACCATCGACAACTTGTGCAAGGATCTCGCGGGCCTCGCCGGTAACCAGCACGTCGTCGAGCTCACTGCCGATCCCGGGCTGATGGTGCCCTATCAGAAGGCGGTCTCACTCTCGCTGATCGCCACGGAACTCGTCACCAACGCCTTCAAATATGCGGGCGGCCCGGAGCGGGGAGCGCGGGTCAACGTAAGCGTTTCGGCCGTCGAGAGCGGCGTCAAGCTCAAGGTCTGCGACGACGGGGAGGGGCTTCCTCCCGACTGGGACACCGGCAAGGCCAAGGGTACCGGCCTCGGGATGAAACTGGTGCGGGCCATGCTGGACCAGATCAACGCCCGGATCGAGGTCGAGAACGTGCCCGGCGCCTGCTTCGTCGTCTACGCGTGACCGAGGGGCTCCACGCACGGCTTCGGGCGGCGACCGCAGGGGCGCATCAGGCCCTCGAACGCGACCTCGATTGGGAGGCGCGCACCGCCACACTTCAGGGATATCGCGACCTGCTCGCGCTGATGCGTGGGTTCCATGCCGGTTTCGAACCTGCGATCGGCCGCATGCTGGACGACGAGGATTTTTTCGGGCCGCGGCGTAGACTCCAGGCGCTCGATGCGGATCTGAACCGGCTCGGGCTCGGCGCGACGGATATCGCAGGACTTCCGGCGGTCTCGCCGATCGCCCTGACGAGCCGCGCGTCGGCCTACGGTGCGCTCTACGTGCTCGAAGGCTCGACGTTGGGTGGACAGGTGATCGGCCGCTCGATCGCCGAGCGCCATGGCCCCGATGCCGAGGCCGCCTGCCGCTACTACCGCGGACACGGCCGCGCCACCGGCCGGATGTGGAACGCCTTCCGCGCCCGTCTCGACGGGCTCGACGGCGACGATGCGCTGGTAGCGGGGATCGCGACCTTCGATGCGCTGAGGACGTGGCTGGCTCGCGCGGAAGCCGTTCGAGCCGTGACGGCATCGTAAGCCCGACACCTGAATCGGGGCGCTACGAGCCCCCCGGCGAGACGCCGTCGGGGTTCTCGGCGCGAGACGGCGGCAGGATCGTCGCGCGGCGAGCCTCCAGCATCTGCCAGGCGACCAGCGAGGGCAGGCCCAGTACGACGTCGGGAACCCGCTTGGCGAGCGACAGTGCGATGGCCGTGCCGGCGTCGATGCCGAACAGGGCGCCGACAACGACGAAGCCGCCCTCTTGAACGCCGAGCCCGCTCGGAACCGGAAAGGCTACCGACTTGATCGCCTGCGACAGTGATTCCAGCACGATCACCTCGGTGGCATTGATCTCGACGCCGATGCAGGTCAGCGCGATCCAGATCTCCGCCGCTCCGAGCCCCCAGGCGGCGAGGTGGAGCATAAACCCCTGCGCGAGGCGGCCGCGCCGGCCCCGCGCCCAGACCGCGTCGAGCGCCGGCTGCACGCCGAGTCCGGATTCTTCCGGCACCTGACCAGGCGTGGCCGTGCCGGCGACCTGACGTCCGAGAGTGGTAAGCCCGCGTTCCACGAGCTTGGCCGCGCCGAGCCGCTGGAACGCGAAGAAGGCTCCGAGCAGGACGATCGCTACGCCGAGGGCCTCGAGCGTGAAGAGCGCGAGCGAGGCCGCCGCCTCTCCCTCCACCTGCTGGAGCAGGAGGACGCCCGTCAGGGTGAAGGCGATCTCGGTGGCGACCTGAAGCAACATGTCGGCGAGGATCGAGGCGGCTGCGAGCCCCCCCGTGACGCCCCAGAAGGTCAGGAGACGCCCGCCGACGACCTCGCCGCCGACCGAAGCCACCGGCAGCAGCACGTTGATGCCCTCGCGCACGAACCGAAGGATCAGGAAGGCTGCATCCTCCACGCTCGACAGACCGTCGAGGACTCGGGCCCAGGCGATCCCACAGAGCAGGATCACGCCGACGCGCACCAGCACCACGCCCGCGAGGCCGACGAGCCCGATCCGGCCGAACGCCGCTCCGATCGCGGCAACGTCGTTCGTCGCGATCAGCCAGACGCCGAGCGCGAGACCGAGCACGGTACCGACGAGCGGCAGGCGACGCAGCAGCGCGCGGCCGATCCGGGCCATCGGACCAGTACTCACGACGGGATGTCTTTCGATTCCGGTCCGGTGCGGCCAGTCTCCGGAAGAAGGCCCCGGACCGTTGCCGGGGGGAGGGCCGGATCGAGCAGCAGGACGCGGCTGCGGCTGATCGAATCATGCGTCGCCACGGCGATCAGCCGTTTCGGGCAGGGGCCGAGGCATCCGGTCTCGACGACGCGCATCCTGCGCCCCTGCGTCTCTCGCTTGAACGCACGCTTGAGCGAACGCCCGAACGCGCGCTTGGGCAGTCCCTGACGCTTGGCGCATTTCGAGCAGACCACGACGAGGTCGTCGAAATCGGCCTTTGCAGCCCGCGGCGTCGCGCCCAGACCGGCGGCAGCGGTTCCCTGGTGGTCCTTGCCCAAGCGTCGATCCTTCGGAAGGCGTGCGGTTCCGGTAGCGGAGACTCCCGCGCCCTATCGCGAAAGCACGAGTCGCACGCAATCCTGCCGGGAATGCAGCAGCGACGCGTGCGCCACAAAAAGGGCCGAAAAAGACGAGACTTGAGAGAGATGTGGCCACGGCTTTCCGACAAAAGCACCGCGATGCGTCGCGGCCTGCGACGGGTCGCCGCCGCTCGCGCCCGCCGGTGGATCCGCAGGGACCCAATTCTATGAACGCCGACGAGGTCAAAGAGCGCGAGGTCAAGGTCCGACCGAGCGAGGGTCTGCAGGGCCTGATGGATCTGGCGCGCCGCTCCGTGCCCGAACTGCGCCGGAACATCGAGACCCTCGAACCGCTCAAGGAAGGCGGTGCCCTGGCATTGCTGCGCCGCGCCCGCGAGCGCGTGAACTGGCGGCAACTGCCGGGTCTGCGGCAGCGCGCGCCGAAACCAGCCGAGCGGCTCCAGGTGGTGCTGGCGAAGCGGTTTGCCTATTTCATCGTCCTGCCGACCGCGATCATGGCGCTCTACCTGTTCGTGTTCGCTTCGGACCAATACGTCGCCCAGGCGAAATTCGCCGTGCGCGGCGACGTCGAGCCCATGGGCGAGACCTCGGGCGGTGGCGAGTTCGCCAGCCTCATCCAGAAGCACAACAGCCAGGACAGCTTCATCGTCCGCGATTTCGTGCACAGCCGCACCATGGCGGAGGCCGCGCAGTCCGTGCTGCAGGTCTCCAAGATGTTCTCGGGATCGGACGCGGATTTCTGGGCACGCTACCGCGACGGACAACCGATCGAGGAATTCGCCAAATACTGGACCAAGCACGTCAACGCCCACATCGAGGCGGTCTCGGGCGTCATCACCCTGAGCGTGCGGACCTTCAAGCCGGAGGATTCGGTGGCGATCGCCGAGCTGGTGATCGCCCGGTCGGAGAAACTGGTGAACGAGATCTCGCGGCGTGCGCGCGCCGATCTCATCGCCCATGCGGAGACGGATGCGCGCGCCGCAGAGGAGCGGCTGAAGAAATCGCGCCTCGCACTCCAGAGCTTCCGCAACACCTGGGGCATCATCGATCCGCTCAAGACCGCGGAATCAACGCTTCAGACCATCGGGATGCTGAACAAGGACAAGCTCAAGGCCGAGAACGACCTGCAGGTTCTGCGCGACTCGCGCCTCGACGAGAAATCCCGCGGCGTCCAGACCCTTGTGGCCACGGTCGCGGCGATCGACGGCCAGATCAAGCGGCTGAAGGACCAGCTCACCAACGAGGGGCTTGCGGCCGGCACGCCGAACAACATCACGCAGGCGCTGCTCGAATTCGAGGGTCTGAAAATCGAGCAGCTGATCGCGGAAAAGCTCAACGAGTCGCTCCACCTGATGCTGGACAAGGCCCGGATCTCGGCCAACAAGCAGCAGGTCTATCTGGCGGTCTTCGTGCCGCCTTCGCTGCCGGCCTCGTCGATCTATCCGGAGCGCGGCTACACGCTGATGGTGACCTTCTTCTGCTGCTTCGCGCTATGCAGCGCCGGGTCGCTTCTGCTCAGCGGCGTCAAGGACCAGCGGATCTGACCAAGACCCCTGCCAGGGGCACCCGCCCCGTACCCGCCGGAATGACGGGCACGTCCTTTCGGAGAGGCCGGCCGGTGCACTAGAAGCGGGTTCGGGCCTCGAACCGTTCGCCCTGCGTCCTTGCCGTAAAACCCATGTCGGATTTCACAGACCTCGTCGCGCGCGCCGTCAACCCGTCGATGGGCCGGGAGGAGCGCGAGTCGGTCTACAGCGTCGTGCGCCAGGCCGTGCTGAGGCTGCAGGAGCGCGAGAACCTCGAGCCCGGGCATCCGCAACGCAGCCTACAATTGCACCTCGTCGAGGAGACGATCCGGGACATCGAGTCCGACGTCGTCCGCTTCCTCACCATGAAGAAGATGCGGGAAGCCGCCGCCCTGCAGGATGCCGAGGCCGAGGCTCGCGCCGGAAAGCGCCGTTGAACGAGCGGCCTACCCGTAGGCAGCCACGGCCCGCACGCTGCCCGGCTCCGCGACGCCGATCCCGGACTGAACGTATTCGTTGAGCTTGTTCCGCAGTGTCCGGATCGAAATGCCGAGAATCTTGGCTGCGTGCGTCCGATTCCCGAGACAATGGTCGAGGGTGTCGAGGATCAGGTCGCGCTCGACGTCGGCCACCGTGCGGCCGACAAGGCCACGGGTCGCTGCTTCGGCGACCTGCGCGGCGCGCTCGGCCGGCCCGGCTGCACCGCCGATGGAATCGCCCTCGGGCGTCAGGACCGCATCGTGGCCGATCTCGGCCCCGGAGGCGAGCAGCACGGCGCGGTGAAGGGTGTTTTCCAGCTCGCGCACGTTGCCGCGCCAAGGGCTTTTCGTAATCAGTGCAAGTGCGTCGCGAGAGAGCGGGCGCACCGCCAGGCCGTTGGCCTCGGCATATTTCTTGGCGAAGAATCCGGCGAGTTCGAGGATGTCGGCCGGCCGCTCGCGCAGCGCCGGGATGCGCAGGTGCACGACGTTCAATCGGTAGTACAGGTCCTCGCGAAAGGTGCCCTTCTTGACCTCTTCGGCAAGGTGACGGTTCGAGGTGGCGAGCACCCGGATGTCGACCTTCACGGGCGCTGAGCCGCCGACCCGGTCGATCACGCGTTCCTGCAGCGCGCGCAGGAGCTTCGACTGCAGGCGCACGTCCATCTCGGAGATCTCGTCGAGAAGCAGCGTGCCGCCGTTGGCCTCTTCGAAACGGCCGATCCGGCGGGCGACCGCCCCCGTGAAGGCGCCCTTCTCGTGGCCGAACAGTTCGGATTCGAGCAGCGCCTCGGGAATCGCGGCGCAGTTCACCGAGACGAAGGGCTTGTTCGCCCGGTTCGAGCGGGCGTGGACGTGGCGCGCCAGGACCTCCTTGCCGGTGCCGCTCTCGCCGGTGATCAGCACGGAGGCGTCGGAGCGGGAGACCTGCTCGGCGAGCTTGACCACGCGCTCCATGGCGGGATCGCGCCAGACGAAGCTGCGGCCGTCGGCGGCGACCGCTTCCAGAACCGCGGCGATCATCTCGGGGTCGGGCGGCAGCGGGATGTACTCCTTGGCACCCGCCTGGATCGCCGCGACCGCCGCCTTGGCGTCGGAGGCGATGCCGCAGGCCACCACCGGCGTCCGGATGCGCTCGTCGGCGAGCGCGGTCACGAACCGGCGGATGTCGAGGCTGACTTCGACCATCACGAGGTCGGCGCCCCGGGCGCGCAGCGTCGCGAGGCCCTGGTCGATGCCGTCCGCGTGGGTGACGGCGGCACCGCGGTTCATGGCGATCTTGGAGGCGGTGACGAGCTCGCCCGTGAGCCGTCCGACGATGAGGAGCCGCATGGCTCAATCTCCCAGTTGACGAGGGCCCTGCGAGGCGGGCGTCGTTTCAGTGATCGTTCTTGATGATTTCGGTCATGGTGACGCCGAGGCGGTCCTCGACGAGCACGACTTCGCCACGAGCGACGAGACGGTTGTTCACGAAGATGTCGATCGCCTCGCCGACCTTGCGGTCGAGTTCGAGCACGGCTCCGGCATCGAGGCGCAGCAGGTCGCCGATCGGCATGCGCGAGGAGCCGAGCACGGCGGAGACGACCACGGGTACGTCGAAGACCTGTTCGAGGTCGGAGGCGGTCTTCGGGGTCGTCGGCGCATCGAGCACCGATTCCGGACCCACACCGTCGAAAGATGGGTCCAGGTCGCCGAGCTGCGGCAGATGGAAATTGTCGCTTGCCATGATCGCGCTGCCTCAGCCGTGTCGTGATGAGAGAATGCCGGCGGCGTCGAGCGCCGCCGCTTCGACCCTTGCGCGCTCGCGAACGATGCCGCCATCGGCCCATTCGATGCGGGCGTCGCCCTCGGGCATGTCCGGTTCGCCGAGGACAACGAGGCGGCCCTCGAAGCCGCGCTCGCGCGCAAGCCGCTTCACCAGCGCCTCGGCCTCGTCGACGATCGCCTCGTTCACGCGAACGACGAGATGCGGCACGCCGCGCACATGTTGGAGAGCGGCGCGTGCCGCTTCCTCGACCGCAGCCAAAGGGCTAGCGGCAAGGGCATCGCCCGCGAGCTTGCGCGCCAGCGCCGTGGCGAAGGTGAGCGCCTGGTCCTCACGCTCGGCATCGCGGGCGTCGGACTGGTTGATGAGGCCGGCGGCAGCGAGACCGAGCCTGTTCAGCGCGTCGGAGAGCCGAGCCTGGGCCTGCGCTTCGGCGCGGACGCGTCCCTCTTCCAGGCCGCGGGCATAGGCGCGCGCCTCGGCATCGGCGACGGCGGCCGCCTCCTTGGCGGCACCCTGCGCGTTGGGGCGGCGGAAATCCGTGTCGAACAGGAACGGCTTGGTCGACGACTTGGCGTTCAATAGACCAGCTCCTCTTCGCCGCCATTCTTGGCGATCATGATCTCACCCTTCTCGGCGAGGTCCTTGGCGAGCTCGGTCATCTTGGCCTGGGCCTCGTCGACCTCTTTCAGCCGGATCGGCCCCATCGAACTCATCTCGTCACCCAGGTTCTTGGCGGCGCGGGTCGACATCTGGGCGAGGAAGAAGCCGCGCACGCGCTCCTCGGCGCCCTTGAGGGCCCGGCAGAGGGTGTCGTTGTCGACCGTGCGCATCAGCGTCTGCACGGAGCCGGCGTCGAGCTTGAGCAGGTCCTCGAAGGTGAACATCAGTTCGCGGATGCGCTTGGCCGAACCGCGATTGCCCTGGTCGAGCGCCGCCAGGAATCGCGTCTCGGTCTGCCGGTCGAAGGCGTTGAAGACGTCGGCCATGAGCTCGTGCGCGTCGCGGCGGGTGCTCTGCGCGATGGTCGAGACGAACTCGACGCGCAGCGTTTCTTCGATGTGGCGCAACGCCTCCTTTTGCACCGTCTCCATGCGCAGCATCCGGTTGAGCACGTCGATGGCGAATTCCTCCGGCAGGATCGTGAGGACGCGGGCCGCATAGTCCGGGCGGACCTTCGAGAGCACGACGGCAACGGTCTGCGGGTACTCGTTGCGCAGGAAGGCGGCGAGGATGTCCGGGTCGATCTGGGTCAGGCTGCCCCAGACCCGCTTGGCCGAGGCACCCTTGATCTCCGCCATGATCGAGGAGACCTGCTCGGGCGGGAAGATCTTGAGCAGGAGCGATTCGGTACGCTCGTAGTTCGAGGTGATACCGCCGCCGGACGGAAGGCGGGACACGAAATCCACGATCAGCCGCTCGATGGTCTCGGCCTCGAGCGAGCCGAGCTGCACCATGGCGTGCGAGACCTTCTTGACCTCCTCCTCGTCGAGCAGGCGCCAGATCGCGGCGCCTTCCTGCTCGCCGAGAAGCAGCAGGAGCGTCGCGGCGCGCTGCGCACCGGTGAGTTGCTCGAAGCCGCCGCCCGACCCGGCATTGGCAAGCGCGCCGAAATCTATGCCGGCAGCCATCGCCGGTTCCTTTCAAGGCTGGACGGAAAAGCACGCATCTCAGTTGTCGTGGATCCAGTTGCGCAGGACCTCGGCGGTCTCGTTGGGGTTGGCGCGAACCATGTCGACCACGCGCTCGACGGTCTCGGCCTGGATCTTTCCGTTCAGCTTGGCGTGTTCGAGAAATTTGGCGGCCTGTCCCTGGTCGGCGATCGCCGCGACGGGGACTTCGCCACCGGCGAGCGCCATACCGGCCGGACCAGCCAGCATCACCGTCGGGGCCTCCGATTCGAGGACGCGCTTCAGAAGCGGACGCACAACCGCCATCAGCACGAGCAGGGTCAGGGCCGACAGCACGGCAAGCTCGACCCAGCGCATCACGTCTTCCTTGGACGGGCTGAGCAGCGACTGCACCAAGCTCGGCTCGACGAAATCCGGTGCCGGGGGCGCCTCGGCAAACCGCAGGTTGACCACCTCGACCTGATCGCCGCGGGTCTTGTCGAAACCGATCGCGGTGCGCACCAGCGCAGAGATCCGCTCGATCTCTGCGGCCGGGCGCGGTTGGTAGGTCGCCTTGCCGTCGGTGCCGGGCATGTAGACGCCATCGACGAGGACCGCCACGGAGAGTCGTTTCACGCGGCCGCCCTCGATCACCTCGGTCTTGGTGACGCGGGAGATCTCGTAATTCGTAGTCTCCTCGTTCTTCTGCGCCGTGTCCTTCTGGTTCGGCTGCGCGGCAGGCTGGTTGGCGCCCGGCAACTCGTTGCCGACGCTGACCTGCCCCTCGGCGCCGCCGCTGAGCGAATTCTCGCTGCGGGTCTGGCTGGAGCGCACGACGCGGCTCTCAGGGTCGTAGGTCTCCGAACGGCTCTCGATCCGGTTGACGTCGAGATCGGCGGACACCTGCACGCGGGCACGGCCCTGGCCGACGATGCCGGCGACGATCTCCTCGATCTGCGAACGCAGGCGGCGCTCGATGCCGGTCTGCTTCTCCTCGTAGCCGACCGCACCCTCGGCCTCCGCGCCGCGGGCGCCGTCGGCGAGCAGCCGGCCGCGCTCGTCGACGATCGACACGCGCTCGGGCTTCAGGCCCTCGACGGCCGAGGCCGCGAGGTGGCGGATGGCGCGCACCTGCGACGTATCGAGGTCGCCGACGAGTTTCAGCACGATGGCGGCGCTCGGCGCGTCGCGGTCGCGCTCGAACAGGCGGCGCTCGGGCAGGACGAGGTGGACGCGGGCAGCCTGGACGCGGCCGATGGCGCGGATCGAACGGGCGAGTTCGCCTTCGAGCGCCCTGAGGTGGTTCACGTTCTGGACGAAGCTGGTCGAGGAGAACGCGTCGCCCTTGTCGAAGATCTCGTAGCCGACGCCGCCCTGCACCGGCAGGCCCTTGCCGGCGAGGTCCATGCGCAGACGGGCGAGGTCGGCGCGCGGCGCCATGATGGTCTGGCCGGCATCGCCCTTGGTCTCGTAGGTGATGCCGCGCGCATCGAGGTCACGGATCACGGCGCCCGAATCCTGCATCGACAGGTCGGCGAAGAGCACGCCCATGTCGGGGCGCGACATCCGCAGGATCACGAAGGCGAAGAAGCCGACGAGGGTGAGCGTCACCGCGGCCATGGCGGCGAGCCGCGCCGGCCCGAGCTTCGTCACCAGTTCGAGGACCGACTTCACGCGCTGGACGCCTGCGAGACAGATCGCGGCGCCGAACGCCCCGCCCGGCAAGATTTGCCGGGTGCGTGGTTAGCGGCTGGTTAAGAAAGCTTCATTCGCCCCCTGGAACGAAAAGAACCGCGCCAGCTGATGCGGACGCGGCTCGCTTCGTCGCCCGTGGCACCGAGAACGGCGCCCGCAGCCGAGACCTCAATGGCGATAATGCTGGATGCGCGTGGTGCGCAGGCCGGCAAGGCCGTGCTGGTCGATGGAGAACTGCCAGCTCAGGAATTCTTCGGTGGTCAGCGTGTAACGCTGGCAGGCCTCTTCGAGGCTCAACAGCCCGCCGCGAACGGCGGCCACGACCTCCGCCTTTCGGCGAATGACCCATCGGCGGGTCGATACCGGTGGCAGGTCCGCGATGGTCAGCGGAGAGCCGTCGGGCCCGATGACATACTTAACTCTCGGGCGGGGTGTCTCGGTCATGCTACGCTCTACACTCGACTGACCTGTCGAGATCAAACCTACTTGCGTCCGCTTAAAATATGTTGAAGCGGACCGTTCAGAATTGATTCGTTTTTGACCGGACCATGTGGACAACACGCTAAGCGCCCGCCGCCGCGAGGTTTTTCACGGTCGACAGCAACAGCTTGGCAGTACCGACGGCCAGGACCGGCTCGCTGCCGCTGAGATCGACGCTGGTCACCGTACCGGTCACTGAGGTGTCGACCGCGACGGTGGAGCCCGTCGCATCGAGGGCATCGACCTTGATGGCATAGGTGCCGTCCTTCTGCGTCAGGCCCGACGAGCCGCGCCCGTCCCAGGCGAAGCTCTGGCTGCCCGCCGCGAGCGTCGTCGATTTGGTGGCGACCACGTTGCCGTCCGAATCGCTGATCGTGATCAAGGCCTTCGTCGCAGCGCGCGCCGGCGTGAGCGTCCAGCTCGCCTTGCCGTCAGAAAGCGTGGTCTTGGTTCCGTCCGCCGTGACCGTCTTGCCGATGAAGCTCGACGCGGTGGCCGAGGCCGAGGCCTTGGAATTGGTCAGGATCGAGTCGAGCCTGTCGTTCGTCTTCAATTGCTGCTCGACGCCTGCGAACTGCACCAGTTGCTGCGTGAACTGGTTGGTGTCCATCGGGTCGAGCGGGTTCTGATTCTTGAGCTGCGTCGTCAGCAGCGTCAGGAACTGCTGGAAGTTGCCGGCGATCGCCTTTGAGCTCGTGCTCGCCGTCGAAGAGGCCGCGCCGGCGATATTTGAAATGCCCGATGCCATGATCGTGTCTCCTCAGATGCGGATATCGACACGGCCGATCCCGCGCAGGGCGCGGAGCGGCACGAGGTCGATCGGGATGTGGTCGGGTCCGCCCTGAAGGCCGGGTCGGTCTGCCTGGGCGCCGCCGCGGGACTGGGCGTCGTCGCCGGTTTCACGGCCGTTGCGCCCGGTCCCGGCCTCGTCGCCACGAAGCGACAGGCTGACACCGGCGCTCGCATCGAATCCGGTTTGGGACAGGGCCTGCTGAAGGGTGGACGCGTCGCGCTGGAGCAGAGCGAGAGTTTCCGGCCGATCGACGACGAGGCGTACGCCGACGGTGCCCTGGTCCTTGTCGATGTCGATCGAGACGTCGACCCGACCGAGTTCCTTCGGGTCGAGCCGGATCTCGAAGCGGCTGGATGCCCCGAGCGCCCGAAGCCCGATGGTCATCGGCACCGCGCCGAGCGGAATCGGCGCGGACGAAGGCGAAGCCTGAAGATGAGCGGCCACATTGGACGCGGACGCGGCCTTCACGTCGGGCGAGGAGGAGGGCGCAGTCGCAGCCGCCGGATCCGTGCCCGACGCGGCGATCGACGGCATCGTGTCGCCGCCGGGTGCGCCGGCTGCGATCTCGGCTAGCGCCGCTTCGAACTCGGGTTTTACCGCGACCGCCGGGCCGACGGTCTTGCCGGTGCCGGGACCGAGGGATCCCGCACCTTTGGCCGCACCGTCTGCCGCTTCGATCCCGGACTCTTCGTCCGGATCGAAGGCGGTGGCTTTGGAGGCCGTCGGCAACGGCGGTGGAGCCTCGGCGAGTGGCGCTACGAAGATCGCCATCATCGGCGACGTCACGGCCGTCTCGGCGGTAGCCGCAGTTTTGCTCTCGGCATCACCAGTCGAAGAGTCCAGCTCTGCAGGTGCGCTTTTGGTCGCCTCGGCCTCCGATTGTGCGGATGCCGTCGTATCGACCTGCGGCTTGGCCGGTGGAGTGAGTGCAGCCGGGCCGGGAGACGCCGGCTTGGTCGATGTCTCGGCGCGCGTCGCGCGATCCGCTCCCGCGGCTGCCGAGCGATCGGCCTGCGCCGGCCTTTCGCTCGTCTTCGACCCATCGGCCTTCGACATGTCCGTCGCCGCCGTTTTCATTCCTGCGGAGGAGGAGCGGATCTGACTGTCGCGGGCAGCGCGCCGGTCGGACTCTTCGAGCGAGAAGCGTTCGCGCCGGGTCTGCGCGGGATCGCGCGTCTCGGCGAGGTCGCGCTGCACGCCCGATGCGCGCTGCTGCACCCGGCTCTCCACCACATCCTTCAACGTCAGCGACATGCGTCAAGCACTCCTTCACCGAGTGAGCAGCAAGGGCCGAGCCAGGTCGAGTTACCAACAAGTCATTGCAATAATTGATTTATTTCAAACCACTTCGTCACCATGCCCGGACGGGATTGCCGGAGGCCGGCAGATTCTTCCGAGCGTGCCGGTTTGAGACCTGCGAAGCCGTGCAGTTCTTGGAACGTCAGGTCGATGTCGAAAGGGTGCGGCGTGCCTCGGTTGGGAGACAACCGGCAGCAAGCTTTCGCTGAAACGACGGAGATGTCGTTTCGCCGCCGCCAGGGCCGGTTCCGGCGACCCGACGGCGGAACGGCAATGGAGACCTACGCGATCCGCCGGCAGGCTACGCAGGCTTGCGACGCTCCGGATACAGCCCTAGCAAGCCCTCCGGGCTTGCCTGCGCCACGCCACGCTCGGTGATGATGCCGGTCACGAGCCGGGCCGGGGTGACGTCGAAGGCGGGGTTGGCGACAGGGCTGCCGGGGGAGACCACCTGCACGGTCGCGAATCCGCCATCCTCGGTGAGGCCGGTGAGATGCGTGACCTCGCGGGCATCGCGCTCCTCGATCGGGATTTCGGCGACGCCGTCGTTCAACGTCCAGTCGATCGTCGAGAAGGGCAGGGCGGCGTAGAACGGCACGCGTGTGTCGTGCGCGGCCAGCGCCTTCAGGTAGGTGCCGATCTTGTTGCAGACGTCTCCGCTCGCCGTCGTGCGGTCCGAACCGACGATGCAGAGGTCGACCTGTCCATGCTGCATCAGGTGACCGCCGGCATTGTCGGCGATCACGGTGTGCGGCACGCCGTGGGCGTTCAGCTCGAAGGCGGTGAGTGCCGCGCCCTGGTTGCGCGGCCTGGTCTCGTCCACCCAGACGTGGACCGGTACGCCGGCATCGTGCGCCACGTAGATCGGCGCCAGAGCCGTGCCCCAATCCACCGTGGCGAGCCAGCCGGCGTTGCAATGGGTCAGGACGTCGATGCGGCCGCCCTTGGCGACTGCGATGTCGGAGAGGATGCGCGCGCCGTGCTCGCCGATCGACCGGCAACTCGCCACGTCCTCGTCGGCGATCCGCGCGGCCTCCTCGAAGGCCAGGGCCGCGCGCTCATTGTCCGGCACGCCGCGCAGGACGGAGGCTGCCCGGTCGAGAGCCCAGCGCAGGTTGATCGCCGTGGGGCGCGTGGCGGCAAGCGTCGCGACCGCCTGCTCGATGCCCTCGGATGAGGAATCCTCGCGCATCGCGAGCGCCAAGCCGTAGGCGGCAGTGACGCCGATCAGCGGCGCTCCGCGCACAACCATGGTACGGATCGCCCGCGCAGCATCCTCCATCGTCGCGAGGCGCTGCAGTTCGAAGGCGAAAGGCAGGC
This sequence comes from Methylobacterium sp. WL9, assembly GCF_008040035.1. Taxonomy (NCBI): domain Bacteria; kingdom Pseudomonadati; phylum Pseudomonadota; class Alphaproteobacteria; order Hyphomicrobiales; family Methylobacteriaceae; genus Methylobacterium; species Methylobacterium sp. WL9. The sequence continues at coordinate 26,793 of NZ_VRVE01000005.1, read as the reverse complement.
GGGTCTGGTCGATGACCTGAACGGAAGTGCCGCCGGCATCGGGAAAGATGGTGCGGTAGTGCCGGCCGTCGATCTTCATGACTCGCTGAACCTTGGACTGTCGAACCGGGACGAAAAGCGGCGGCCGGCCTGACGTTTCACGTTATCGTGCGGCTCGTCCGAACGCTTGATTGTGGACGGGCGCACCTACCCCTGCCGCATCACCGCAAATTGCGGCATTCTGCTGGTGGCCGCGCACGGCCGGAGGAGAGTTTCGCGATGTCGGACCATCTCGAGGACGTGAAGAAATACGCCAAGGCGCCGGTCAACGAGAAGGCCGTCGCCGGCCTGACGAAGACCTACCGGCTCGTCCTGTCGAAGCCCGACACGAAATACGTCGCCTGCTCCGACAAGGCCGAGCGCGAGACCGTCCGCAAGAACTTTCTGGAGAAGAAGCTCGGGCTTTCGGGCGACGACCTCGATGCGTCGATCGAGGCGACCTGCAAGAAGATGAAGGCCGACCGCACCAAGTCGCGCCTGACGTTTTACTATTTGCTCGCCGAGCATTACGGCAAGCTCGATATGTTCGCATGACGGGTGACGGTCTAACTCGTCGTCATTTCAAGCCCCGCGAAGCAGCCAGAGGGCAATCTCCCGACGTCTCGAGATTTGGCCCTGGGTTGCTTCGCCGCACTCGCGAAGACGTGAGTGATATACTTCACCGATTGGGATAGACGCGGGCGGTGAAACTGCTGCGCGCGGGACTATCCGCTCACAGTTTTTATTTTACGAGATCAAACCGACTTCGTGATCCAGTGGATCAATATCCAACAGATCTCGGATCATTCCCGGCAGCTTCAAACGAAGTGCCTGAAGGGTCGTGGCCTCGGCCGCGAGCCCTGGTATGTTGGATTGGTTCACGAACCAGACGCAGGCTTCGTCGTCCCACGTGCAGGTTAGGCGAGCGTGTAGACGCATTTCGTCGATCGCGGGCATGTGCCCCAATAGCGCGCGCGGCGCTACACCACAGGAAAGTACCCACGGGCGCCACAAGGGAGGGCGACTGAGTAGCCGGCGCGGTTGGGATCACGCCTCCAATCCCGACTCTTCGGCACGTGGTCACCCGTGAGCAAGAGAACGCTAGCAAATTTCAGCGCCGCCGAAAGGGGGGCGTATGGGGACTCCATCGTCATGCGATACCGGACACGGCGTCTCTCACCGGGCCCGGCACAAGCGCCTGCGTCACTCAGAAACTGACCGGCCGCACCCGCTTCACCTGCGGGATGTCCTGTATCTTCGCCAAGACCTCCGGCGGCACCGGTGCATCCACGGCGACGAAGGCGATGGCGTTGCCGCCCTCGGATTCGCGGCCGAGGTTGAACGTGCCGATGTTGACCCCAGCCTCGCCGAGCACGCTGCCGAAACTGCCGATGAAGCCCGGACGGTCGTGGTTGCGCACGTAGAGCATGTGCGGTGTCAGCGCCGCCTCGATCTCGATGCCGCGGATCTCGATGACGCGCGGCTTGCCGTCGTGGAAGACCGTGCCGGCGGCGTCGCGCGGCATGTCCTCGGCATCCACCGTGATGCGGATTACCGAGTCGAACTCGCTGACGCCGCCCTCGCGCTTGATCTCGTCGACGACGATGCCGCGCTCCTTCGCGATCGCCGGCGCCGAGACCATGTTCACGTCGGCGAGGAAGGGGCGCAGCACGCCGGTCACCGCGGCCGAGGTCAGGGCGCGCGTGTTCATGCCTGCGACCGCGCCCTCGTAGGTGATGCGGATACCCTTGATCGGCGCCTCGGTGAGCTGGCCGAGGAACGAGCCGAGTTTTTCCGCCAGATTGACGAAGGGCTTGAGGCGCGGCGCCTCTTCGGCCGAGATCGACGGGAAGTTGACCGCGTTGGAGATCGCGCCCGACAGCAGATAATCGGACATCTGCTCGGCGACCTGCAGGGCGACGTTCTCCTGCGCCTCCGCGGTCGAGGCGCCGAGATGCGGCGTGCAGATCACGTTCGGATGGCCGAACAGGGCGTTCTCGGTCGCAGGCTCCGTCACGAACACATCGAAGGCCGCGCCCGCCACGTGGCCGGAATCGAGTGCCGCGCGCAGAGCCTGCTCGTCCACCAGTCCGCCGCGGGCGCAGTTGACGATGCGCACGCCGCGCTTGGTCTTGGCGAGGTTCTCCTCCGACAGGATGTTGCGGGTCTTGTCCGTCATCGGCACGTGCAGCGTGATGATGTCGGCGCGGGCCAGCAACTGGTCGAGCTCGACCTTCTCGACCCCGAGCGCCACGGCGCGCTCCGGCGACAGGAACGGATCGTAGGCGATCACCTTCAGCTTCAGGCCGATCGCCCGGTCGGCGACGTTCGCGCCGATGTTGCCGCAGCCGACGACGCCGAGCGTCTTGCCGGTCAGTTCGACGCCCATGAAGCGGTTCTTCTCCCACTTGCCGGCCTGGGTGGAGGCGTCGGCCTGCGGGATCTGGCGGGCCAGCGCGAACATCATCGCGATGGCGTGCTCCGCCGTCGTGATCGAGTTACCGAAGGGGGTGTTCATCACGATGATGCCCTTGGCGGTGGCCGCCGGCACGTCGACGTTGTCGACGCCGATGCCGGCACGGCCAATCACCTTGAGCCTTGCGGCCTCGGCCAGGAGCTTCGCCGTCGCCTTGGTGTTCGAGCGGATGGCGAGGCCGTCGTAATTCGCGATGATGGCGGCCAGCGCCTCCTTGTCCTTGCCGAGGTTCGGCTGGAAATCGACCTCGATGCCCCGATCCCGGAAGATCTGGACGGCGGCTTCGGACAGGGCGTCGGAGATGAGAATTTTGGGAGCGGGCATGGTGGCCTCCGGCTCGAAAGGGAAGGAGCGATACGCATCCGCGCACAAACCCTCTCCCCTCTGCGGGAGAGGGTGGCCATCGCATCAGCGAGGGTCGGGAGAGGGGGAGCGTCGTTTCCTGAGAGGGCGTTCCCCCTCTCCCGCGGAGGGGAGAGGGTTGAGCGCGTCGAGCTACGCCGCAGCGGCAGCCAGCGCCTTCTTCTCTTCGAAGAACGCCCAGTCGAGCCACGGCGTCAGCGCCTCGAGATCCGAGGCCTCGACGGTCGCGCCGCACCAGATGCGCAGGCCGGGGGGGGCGTCGCGGTAGGCGCCGAGGTCGTAGGCGACGCCCTCCCTGTCGAGCCGCTCGACCATGCCCTTGGCGACTTGCGCCACCACCGCGTCGCCGAGGGCGAGCACGTCGGGGTCGGCGATCACGAGGCAGACACCCGTATTCGTATAGGTCGACGGGTCGACGGCGAGGTGGCCGATCCAGGGCGTGCGCGACACCCAATCGTGGACGACCTTGGCGTTTGCGTCGGCCCGCGCATGGAGAGCGTCGAGGCCGCCGATCGACTGGCCCCATTTCAGCGTGTCGAGATAATCCTCGACCGCGAGCATGGAGGGCGTGTTGATCGTGTCGCCCTGGAAGATGCCCTCGATCAGCTTGCCGCCTTTGGTCATCCGGAAGATCTTGGGGAGCGGCCAGGCCGGCTTGTGGCTCTCGATCCGCGCGACCGAGCGGGGGGAGAGGATCAGCATGCCGTGCGCCGCCTCGCCGCCCATCACCTTCTGCCAGGAATATGTGACGACATCGAGCTTGTGCCACGGGAGCGGCATCGCGAAGGCCGCCGAGGTGGCGTCGCAGATGGTGACGCCGTCGCGGTCGTCGGCGATCCAGTCGTCGTGCGGGATGCGCACGCCGGCGGTGGTGCCGTTCCAGGTGAAGACGACGTCGTTGTTCTTGGTGTCGATCGCGTCGAGCGCCGGCAGCACGCCGTGCTCGGTGGTCCGCACGATCGGGTCGATCCTGAGTTGCTTGAGCGCATCGGTGACCCACTCGGCCCCGAAGGAATCCCAGGCCATCACCTCGACGCGGCGCTCGCCCAACATCGACCACATCGCCATCTCGACGGCGCCGGTATCGGAGGCGGGCACGATGCCGATGCGGTAATCGTCTGGCACGCGCAGCACCGTGCGCGTCAGGTCGATGGCTTCGCGAAGCTTGGCCTTGCCGGGCGCCGACCGGTGAGAGCGCCCAAGGGCGGCACCGGAGAGCGCATCGAGGGTCCAGCCGGGGCGCTTGGCCGTGGGTCCGGACGAGAAGTTAGGCACGCGCGGGCGCGTGTTGGGCCGGTCTGTCATGTCAGTCCATCCTTACAGATGGGCGCCTCCCGTTGGGGGGAGGTGTCCCGCCGACGGGGATGGCGGAGGTTTTGGGCGAATGCAAGGTGTGGTTTTGGACATTCGCTTGCCGTGGCTTCGGCATCGCGCGCCCCCTCCGTCCGCTTCGCGGCCACCTCCCCCGTTGGGGGAGGAGTTGGCGCCGAGCGTATTTCTCGCCCCGTGCGCGAGGGGGACCATGCGAAGCATGGTGGAGTGGGCAGCGCCGACGCTTAAATCTTGCAGCTCACCAGCAGATCCGGCCGCCGCTCGCGCGTCAGCCGCACGCTCTCAGCCTCACGCCATTTCGCGATGGCGCCATGGTTTCCGCCGCTCAACACATCCGGAATGGCGCGCCCCTCCCACTCACGCGGTCGCGTATAGTGCGGATACTCGAGATGGCCCGCTTCGAAACTCTCCTCGTCGCCGGATGCTAGCTTGCCCATGACGCCGGGCAGCAGGCGCACGCAGGCATCGATCAGCACCAGGGCCGCGATCTCGCCGCCCGAGAGCACGTAGTCGCCGATCGAGACCTCCTCGAGCCCGCGTCCCGCGATCACCCGCTCGTCCACGCCCTCGAAGCGGCCGCAGACGATCACCGCGCCCGGCCCGGCGCTGAGCGCACGCACCCGCGCCTGCGTCAGCGGTTTTCCGCGCGGCGACATCAGGATGCGCGGGCGGGGATCGTCGGCGGGTGCGGCCGCGTCGATCGCGGCGGCGAGGACGTCGCAGCGAAGCACCATGCCGGCGCCCCCGCCGGCGGGGGTGTCGTCGACGCTGCGGTGGCGGCCGATCCCGTGTTCGCGGATCTGGCGGGTTTCGAGCGCCCAGGTGCCGCGCCCGAGCGCGTCGCCCGAGAGCGAGATCCCGAGGGGGCCGGGAAACATCTCTGGATAGAGCGTGAGGATCGTGGCGCGCCAGGGCACGGTGTCGGTGGTCATCGCCTCCCATGACGCGTCGTGCGGGCGGGCGTCAAATGCGCGCGAGCCCGCCATCTGCATCTCCTTTGCGTTATGTTCGACCGATGATGTTTCGCCCGTTCGCCATCGTCGCCCTGACAGCTGCACTCGCCACGGGCGCCGTCGTCGCGCAGGACATCCAGCCGATGGCGCCGCCCGGTGTGCCAGCGGACAAGTTCCCCAAGCCCGATCGCCCGGTGGCCGAGATCGTCTCGGCGCAATGGGCGCTGGAGAAGGAGCGCAACAAGGCCGACGAGGTCGGGCAGGTGGCGGCGCTGATGAACATTCGCGAGGGCCAGACCGTCGCCGATGTCGGTGCCGGCAACGGCTACTACGTGTTTCCGCTGGCGAAACGCGTCGGTGCGACGGGCCGGATACTCGCGGAGGACATCACCCCGGACTACCTTGCCGAACTCGAGAAGAGGGTGCAGGCGAGCGGCCAGAGCAACATCACGGTGGTGCACGGTGAGGCGCACGACCCGCGCCTGCCGCCGGCCTCGCTCGATGCGGCGATCATGGTGCACATGTACCATGAGATCGCGCAGCCCTACGGCCTGCTCCACAACCTCGCCGCCGCGATGAAGCCGGGCGGTCGGGTCGGCATCGTCGACGCAAACGACATCCCCTCGAAGCACGGCACGCCGCCAAAACTGCTACGCTGCGAACTTGCCGCCGCCGGCTACAAGGAGGTGAGCCTGAAGACGCTCAAGGGCGGCGTCGGCTATCTCGCGATCTTCCAGGCACCGGCCCCCGAGGCGCGGCCCGACCCGGCGACGATCACGCCGTGCAAGGACGAGACGACGCGGGCTCGCAAGAAGCACTGATCGCCGTTCACGGCTTGCGAGCTTTTCGCGGATAGCGTGCCCGGCTTCGTGCTCGGGACGCTCCCATGATCCTCAGTCTGTGGCTCGACCAGCCGGTCTGGCTGATGTTCACCCTTCTTGCCGTGCCGATCCTCGGCCTGTGCGCCGTGCTGTGGCTGCTGACGGTCTGGCGGCGGTCGCGACCGCTGATGCAGTCGTGCGGCACGGGGATCGTGGCGCCGTATTTCAGCGCGATCTCCGTCATGCTCGCCCTGCTGACGGGCTTCGTCGCGAACGATGCCTGGGAGCGGCAGCGGCAGGCCTCGCGCGTGGTGCAGTCCGAGCGGGCGAACGCGCGCGCCGTCTACGACCTCAGTATCGCGACGGCCTCCGATATGAGCGGCATTCGCGCCTCGCTGGCCGAGTATCTCGACGCGGTGATCGGGGAGGAATGGGCCGCGATGGCCGAGCGTGGCGGCTCGTCCCAGCGTGTGGGCTTGGCCCTGGCTCGCCTGCTTCAGGCCGTGGCTGATCCGCGGGTCGGCCCAGAGGCTGGACCAGCCGCCCAATCGACCCTGCTCGACGCCGTGATGAACCTGCGTTCGGCGCGCGGCGATCGGCTGTCGCTGGCGGAGGCCAAGGACGACGAGACCAAGTGGCTCACGCTGCTGGTGCTCGCCGGGCTGACACTCGTCGCCCTTGCACTCATCCACCTGGAGAAACCGCGGGCGCAGGCGACAGTGCTGCTGCTCTTCGCAGCGGCGATGATCTCGACGCTCGGGCTGGTCGCCCTGCACGAACGGCCCTTCGACGGACCCCTGGCGCTCGGACCGGACGCGTTGCGCGCGGCGCGGGCCAGCATGGAGGTTAAGACGCCTTAACAGGCTTCCGGATCACTCCGGCTCGTCGGCGGGCTTCGGGCCTGGCAGCGCAAACAGGTCTTCCGGCGGATCGATGACGATGCGCCGGTTGGGTATGTCGAGGGTCGGCACGAAGGCCTTGGTGAAAGGCAGGAGCGCAGTGGCGCCGCCGAGCGCCGGGCGGATCTCCAGGAGATCGCCGCCGCCGTAATTCGGCACGCCAAGGACGGTGCCGATCACCGTGCCTGCGGCATCGACCGCGTCGAGGCCGACGAGATCGGCGGCGAAGATTTCGTCCTCGTCCTCCGGCGTCCCGAGCTTGTCCCGCGAGCAGTAGAGCACGACACGCGTCAGCGCCTCGGCTCCGGTGCGGTCTTTCACGCCCTGGACGCGGACGACGAGGAGGTCGGGGGAGGAGCCCGGGGCAGGCTTGGCGTCGGTGAGGACGAAGGTTCGCCCGTCGGCCGCAAGCAGCGGGCCGTAGCCGGCGATGGCGAGCGGATCGCTCGTGTAGGATTTCAGCCGGATCTCACCGCGCAGGCCCTGCGCGCGGCCGAACTCGCCCAACGCCACGAGCTCTTTGGGCACTGCCCGTTGTTCGCTCGCGGCGCGCGATGGTGAGCCGGGGCGACGGGCCATGGGGGTCGGTCTCGGTGGTGGGGTGCAAAACCCTCTCCCCTCTACAGGAGAGGGTGGCCCGCGTAGCGGGTCGGGAGAGAGGAACGACGGTTTCGGATAGGCAGTAGGCGGTTGCAAGGACGCACCTTCCGGCAACGTCGCGCTGCACCTCTCTCGCCTGCTCCGCAGTCACCCTCCCCCGCATAGGGGGAGGGTAGGTCGGCGCAGGTTACGCCACAGTGTCTTCGGCCGGGGCGGCGAGCTTCTCGGCGCGCTTGGTGGCGCGCTCCTTGGCCTTCTCGCCGGGCTCGGCCTTCTGCGGGTTGTTACGGGCCGGACGCTTGGCGAGGCCGGCGGCGTCGAGGAAGCGCAGGACGCGATCGGTCGGCTGCGCGCCCTTGGCGAGCCAGGACGCGATTTTCTCGTTGTCGAGAACGATGCGGGCCGGATCGTCCTTGGCCTTCATCGGGTCGTAGGCGCCGACCTTCTCAATGAAGCGGCCGTCGCGGGGCGCGCGGGCATCGGCGACGACGATGCGGTAGTAGGGGCGCTTCTTGGCGCCGCCGCGGGTGAGGCGAATCTTGAGGGACATCAGTCGTTCCTTTCGGTTTCGGTCTTCAGATCGGCGTTCTGCGCGATCGTGTGGTGGTGCCGGATCACTTCCTTGACCACGAAGGCCAGGAATTTTTCGGCGAAGTCGGGGTCGAGCTTGGCATCGACCGCGAGTTTTCTAAGCCGGGTCACTTGGCGCGACTCCCGGTCGGGATCGGACGCCGGCATGCCCTTGCGAGCTTTCAGTTCGCCGACCCGCTGCGTGCAGCGGAAGCGCTCGGCGAGCAGGTGGATCAGCGCCGCATCGAAATTGTCGATGCTGTCGCGCAGGCGCACGAGTTCGGGGTCGACGCCCTGGGCAGACAGGATGCTCACTTCTTCTTGCCCGGCATGAAGCCGCCGAGGCCCGGAAGTTTCGGACCGCCGAGTCCGGGCAGGCCAGGCATCTTGCCGCCGCCACCGAGGCCCGGCGGCATCGGCGGAAGCTTGCCGCCGAACTGCTTCTGCATCTGCTCGATCTGCTCCGGCGTCGGCTCGGGCATGCCGGGGGGCATCTTCATGCCGCCCGGCAGCCCGCCCGGCATGCCACCGCCGCCGAGGCCGAACATCGATCCCAGAGCCTGGCCGATGCCGCGCTTGCCCGAGCCCATCGCCTTCATCATGTCGGCCATGGTCCGGTGCATCTTCAGGAGCTTGTTCAGCTCCTCTACCTTGGTGCCCGACCCCGCGGCGATGCGCTTCTTGCGGGAGTTCTTGAGGATGTCGGGATTCTTACGCTCCTGCGCGGTCATCGACGAGATGATGGCGCGCTGGCGCTTGAACATGTTCTCGTCGAGGTTGGCGCCCTCGACCTGCTTCTTCATGGCGCCCATGCCGGGCAGCATGCCCATCAGGCCGCCGATGCCGCCCATCTTCTCCATCTGTCCGAGCTGCATCGACAGGTCGTCGAGGTCGAACTTGCCCTTGCGCATCTTCTCCGCGGTGCGGAGCGCCTGCTCGTGGTCGATGGTCTCGGCCGCCTTCTCGACGAGGGAGACGATGTCGCCCATGCCGAGGATACGATTGGCGACGCGGGCCGGGTGAAACTCTTCGAGCGCGTCGACCTTCTCGCCGGTACCGACGAGCTTGATCGGCTTGCCGGTGACGGCGCGCATCGAGAGCGCCGCGCCACCGCGGCTGTCGCCGTCCATGCGGGTCAGGACGATGCCGGTGATGCCGATACGCTGATCGAAGGCGCGGGCAGTGATCACCGCATCTTGGCCGGTGAGGGCGTCGGCGACGAGGAGCACCTCGTGCGGGTTCGTGACCGCCTTGACTTCGGCGGCCTCGGCCATCAGCGCGTCGTCGACCGTGGTGCGGCCGGCGGTGTCGAGCATGACGACGTCGAAGCCGCCCAGCCGAGCGGCCTCCATGGCGCGCCGCGCGATCTGCACCGCCGACTGGCCGGCAACGATCGGCAGGCTCTCGACCTCGACCTGCTTGGCGAGGATGGCCAGCTGCTCCATCGCCGCTGGTCGGCGGGTGTCGAGCGAGGCGAGCAGCACGCGGCGCTTTTCGCGGCCGGAGAGACGTCGCGCGATCTTGGCCGTCGTGGTGGTCTTACCCGAGCCCTGCAGGCCGACCATCAGGATGGCGACGGGAGCCGGGGCGTTGAGGTCGATGATGCCGGCCTCGGTGCCGAGCATGGCCACGAGTTCGTCGTTGACGATCTTCACGACCATCTGGCCGGGCGTCACCGACTTCACGACGACGGCGCCCACCGCCTTCTCGCGTACCGCCTCGGTGAAGCTGCGCACCACCTCCAGCGAGACGTCGGCTTCGAGCAGGGCGCGGCGCACCTCGCGCATGGCGGCGGTGACGTCGGCCTCCGTCAGCGCACCGCGGCGAGTGAGCCCGGAGAGGATGCCGGAGAGGCGGTCGGACAGGCCTTCGAACATGCTGATCTCAGGCCCTACTGATAGACGCCGGCATTGGCCGCGCGGCGCGCCTGAAGCGCATCCTCGAAGCCGGCCACGGCGCGAGCGAACTTGTCACGGCAATCGGGATTGCAGAAACCGACGACGGCGCCGTTGTAGAGCGTCAGCGAGTCGGCCGCGATCGGCTCGCCCGACCAGGGGCAATGCTCGTTGACCGCATCCTCGATGCGAAGGCTGGTGTCCTGTGCAGGCGCCATGGGCGGCGGCATGCTCCTCGATAAATCGCCGGGGACGCCGTATCGCCAACGCGAAGCTCGCCCGAGGGCGCAGACGCGCTGTCGGGCGTTGACCTCCGGCCTCTCGGGCCGGGCGGCTTCTCGTAGTGACGACATGGCGTCGGATAGGTGGCGGCGTTAGGCCGGCAGCGCCGCCAAGTCAAGGTACCGATCCGGAACAGTGGGGCCGGTCTCGACCTTTACCGTTCCTTAAGCATGTTGGGATGACATGGCCTGGAAATCGAGGATCCAGCCGATGTCGGAACCTGCTCGTAACGCTTCCTTCCACGACACCGTGAGCCGGCCGTCGACCCAATCCGGTCCCTTGCGGGACTGGCTGGCCGCCATGCGTGCGACCGCTCCCGAAGGCCGCCAAGCCGAGGCCGAGGTTCCGCCGCCGGTCGCCCCCCAGGCGTTCGAGAGCAAGACCTCGGGCTGGGCGCCCCGTCTCGTGGTGCCGAATGAGAAGACCGAGGCCCAGGACGACGAGGTCGCCGAGCTCATCGCCGAAAACATGATGCTGAAAGCCAAGCTCCGGCTCGAGGCCGACCGGCGCGATGAACTTCAGCTTCTCCTCGCCCAGGAAGTCCGCGAATTGCGCGCCCATATCGGCGACGAGATCGCCAAGATGGAAGATCTGCGCGGCGAGCGCGACCTCTGGAAGGCTCGCTGCGAAGCGCTGATGCAGCCCCTGTTCAGCGGCCAGACCCGCTGACAGAACCGTTTCCTACCGAATTAGACTCGAAGGCTTCAAAACGACGAAGGGCCGCCCCGGTGAGGGCGGCCCTTCCATTGCCGAACCGCGGTCCGACGAAACCTGTTCGCGTGTCCCGCGAGGGCTAGATGCTCTCGCCGGAGGTAACGGTCCAGGTCTTGGTCGCCGATGACAGCGGCTGATGACAATGAGACACTGGATCACCTCCTTTCGTTCGTTTCTGGGAATTCGAAGGTAGGGACTCCGGCCCGGCTTCGTAAAGCCCCCCGGCTGCGTTCTCTCGCCGCGCCGCACATCGCGTCTGCTGGCAACCCTTTCGACGGCGGCGTATGACGGCGCGAGCGCACCGAACGGGGTGCCGCCGAGAGGACGACGAGGCTCCATGCTCGCCGCGACGACGCGCGCCGCAGACGAAACCGTATCCGACGCCGCCCTCGACCCGAAGGCGATGCGCGAGCCTTTGCCGAATGCATGGTACTGCGTCGGGCAGGCGCCTACGCTGAAACCCGGCGGCATGCGGCCGGTAGAGCTGAACGGCGAGCAGATCGTCGTCGGCCGCGACGCCGCTGGCGCGCTCTTCGCCATGCGCGACCGCTGCCCGCATCGCGGCATGGCCCTCTCGAAGGGCCGCTTCGACGGCGACACCGTGATGTGCCCGTTCCACGGCTGGCGCTTCGGCACCGACGGACGCTGCCGCGACGTGCCGACACTCTCCGAAAAGGACGCTTCGGATTTTTCGCGGATTGCCGTCCAGCGCTTCCCCATCTTGGAGAGCGCCGGATTCCTGTGGGTGAACCCCTATCTGGGGCCGGCAAGCGCGACAGACCTGCCCGCCGTACCCGAGCTCGGCTTCGAGCCCGCCGGCAGCCTCGTGGTGGAGCTCGAAGTCGAGGCAAGTTTCGACCTGACGACGCTGAGCCTCGTCGATCCCGGACACGTCGCCTTCGTTCACGATTCCTGGTGGTTCCGCCCCTCCAAGGAGTTGCGGGAAAAAGTAAAAACCTTCCAGCCGGTGCCGCACGGCTTCGTCATGTCGAGCCATGCCACCACGACGAGTTCGCCGATCTACAAGCTGCTCGGCGGTGCGCCGGAAGTCGAGATCGAGTTCCGCTTGCCCGGCATTCGCCTTGAGCGGATCGTGGCGGGCGAAAAGCGGATGGCGAACTACACCTTCGCCACGCCGCTCACCAACAACCGCACCATGCTCACCAACGCGATGTACTGGAGCATGCCGGCGCTGAATTTGCTTAAGCCCATCGCGCGGCCGCTGATGCGGCAGTTCCTGACGCAGGACCAGCAGGTGCTCCAGCACGCCCAGGCCGGCCTCGACCGCAAGCCCACCATGGTCCTGCTCGGCCAGGGTGACCTGCCGTCGCAATGGTATTTCCGCCTCAAGCGCGAGGCGCTGGAAGCGGCCCGTGCCGGCCGCAGCTTCGAGAACCCTCTCAGCCGGCAGGAGCTGCGCTGGCGCTCTTGAGCGTCATCAAGGTTGCGTGAAGCCTTTGCAGCGCTGAAACTTTCGCCGGTCGGCTACCGTATCCCCATGAGCGCTTGCGCAGGACGACGGGGAGGATTTTTGCGTGGCGTCTCCGCATTACGTCATACGCCGCAGTCGATCGGGCCGCTTCAACTTCACGCTGCTGGCCGAGCACGGTCGCATCAACGGCGTCGTGGTGGTGCCGACGGAGAACCGCTCGAAGGAAGAGGTGGCCCAACACGCCCGCGAGAAGATCCGGGCCCTCGCTGACGACCTCGCCACGGTCGCAAACCGCACCGCGCTCCCATCCTGATGCGGCGTCTGGGTCGAAGCGCTTGAACGGCCGCGCTTGGCCGCCATCTTGGGTGACATGACACGGCGACGCCTGATCACGGCCGCGAGCGCGGCCACGGTGATGACCCTCGGCGGCGTCGGCTATGCCGCGCACCGGCGCAGCGCGAACCCCTATTATCGCGGCCCTATCAGCGACCATTTCGACGGCGTGCGCTTCCACGCCCCGGAACAGCCGCCGGACAAGAATTTCTCGGACCTCGCCCGCTGGCGCATGACCGCCAAGACCGAGCCCTGGCCCGCGAGCGCCCCGAGCCCGTTCCCGGCCGACATTCCGCCAGAGCGCGTCGACGGTCTCCGAGTCGTGCTCATCGGCCATGCGAGCTACCTGTTCCAAGTCGCGGGCCGCAACATCCTGGTCGACCCGGTTTTCGCCAAGCGCGCGAGCCCGGTGCGCTTCGCGGGGCCCAAGCGCGTGAACCCGCCGGGCATCGCCTACGAAAAGCTGCCGCCGATCGACGTGGTTCTGATCACCCACAACCACTACGACCACCTCGACGGGCCGACGATGGCGCGGCTCTGGCAGGAGCACCAGCCGCTGATCGTCGCCCCCCTCGGCAACGACGCGATCCTGCGCGGCTACGACGAGACCATGAACGTCGAGACCCGCGACTGGGGCGAGTCGGTCGATCTCGGCGGCGGCACGACGGTGCATCTCACTCCAGCGAACCACTGGTCGGCCCGCGGCCTCAACGATCGCCGCATGGCCCTGTGGTGCGCCTTCGTCCTGACGACGCCGCGCGGCGTCCACTACCATGTCGGCGATACCGGTCTCGGTCAGGGCACGATCTTTCGCGACATCCGTGCCCGCTTCGGCCCGCCGCGCCTCGCGACGCTGCCGATCGGCGCCTACGAGCCGCGCTGGTTCATGCAGCCCCAGCACATGAACCCAGCCGATGCGGTTGAGGCATTAAGGCTGCTTGGCGCCGAACAGGCGCTCGGACATCACTGGGGCACGTTCAAGCTCACCGACGAGGGCATCGAGCGTCCGGCAGAAGCGCTGACTGCGGCGCTCGGCGCGGCGGGCCTGAGGCAGGAGGTGTTTCTGCCGTTGCGGCCGGGACAGGTTTGGGAAGGGTGATACGGTTTCCGTGTCATCGCCTTGGAGCGTTCCTCTTCATTGCGAGCGACGCGAAGCAATCCAGGGCCATTACAATGCGGCTTATGAGTTTGCCCTGGATTGCTTCGCGTCGCTCGCAATGACGGAAAATGCATCTGTTTCGGCGGACCGGTTCAGACTTAAAGAATAAACCGGCTGAGATCGGCATTCGCAGCCAGATCCTCGACACTATCTCGCACGTAAGCTGCATCGATCCTGAGCGTTTCCCCCGAGCGATCGGTGGCGCTGAAGGATATCTCGTCGATCACCCGCTCCAGCACGGTCTGCAGCCGGCGCGCGCCGATGTTCTCGACCGATGAATTCACCTCGACAGCGACACGGGCGAGCGCATCGACGGCGTCGTCCGTGAAGTCGAGGGTGACGCCCTCGGTCAGCATCAGGGCGACGGTCTGCTTGAGCAGGCTCGCCTCCGTCGTGGTGAGGATCTGCTTGAAATCCTCCACCGTCAGCGGCTGCAGCTCGACCCGGATCGGCAGCCGGCCCTGCAATTCGGGCAGCAGGTCGGAGGGCTTCGAGACGTGGAAGGCGCCGCTCGCGATGAACAGCACGTGGTCGGTCTTCACCGCACCGTGTTTCGTCGCCACCGTGGTGCCCTCGATCAGCGGCAGCAGGTCGCGCTGCACGCCCTCGCGGGAGACGTCGGCACCGCCGCGGCTCTCGCGGGCGCAGATCTTGTCGATCTCGTCGAGGAAGACGATGCCGTTGTTCTCGACCTCGCGGATCGCCTCGCGGGTCAGCGCGTCGTCGTCGACCAGCTTGTCGGATTCCTCCGCCAGCAGGGGCGCATAGGCGTCCTTCACCGCGATGCGCTTGGGCTTGGCCCGCGCGCCGCCCATGGCCTTGCCGAGCATCTCGCCGATGTTGATCGCGCCCATCGAGGCGCCCGGCATGCCGGGGATCTCGAACATCGGCATGCCCTGCGGACCGCCCTGCGCCAGTTCGAGCTCGACCTCCTTGTCGTCGAGTTCGCTGTTGCGCAGCTTCTTGCGAAACGAGGCGCGGGTGGCTTCGCTCGCGGTCGGTCCGACGAGTGCGTCGAGGATGCGGTTTTCGGCGGCCGCCTCGGCCTTGGCCTTGACCTCCTGGCGCTTCACCTCGCGCCGCAGGCCGATGCCGACCTCGACGAGGTCGCGGATGATCTGCTCGACGTCGCGGCCGACATAGCCGACCTCGGTGAACTTGGTCGCCTCGACCTTGAGGAACGGCGCACCCGCCAGCTTCGCCAGCCGCCGGGCGATCTCGGTCTTGCCGCAGCCGGTGGGGCCGATCATCAGGATGTTCTTCGGCGCGACCTCTTCCTTCAGCGGGCCGGTGAGTTGCTGCCGGCGCCAGCGGTTGCGGAGCGCGATGGCGACCGCGCGCTTCGCGTCGTTCTGGCCGACGATGAAGCGGTCGAGTTCGGAGACGATCTCGCGGGGAGAGAAGGTGGTCATCGGACTCCTGAAGGGCCTGGATGCGCCGCTGGAGCGGTCGATCCCGCGCCAGATCTAAGCGGGCCGGCACGGCGTTTCCAGACGCCCGCTCCCCGAGGCCTCACGGGTGGGACACAGGACCACCTGTCCCGCATGTCCCATGCCGTCCCACGCTCGGGATTGCCTGAGATTGGCCGCGCGTGCGAGCCGACCGTTTTCGCCGGTCTTGACACCGTGACGATGATATGCTTATTGTCCTATTCGATAGCAAGGTTCCGTTCTACGAGACGGCCCAGGATGATCGGATCGGTCGGCCCCTTATCCCTCCCAGCCCAAGCCGCAGCCTGTAGGAAATCGGGGGCCTTCGACCCTCATCGTGATGTGCCGGCATTCAGCAGGGGCACGAAGGCGCCCGGCACAGGATCGTTACCGGGACGATGGAGGACGTGACGACGACCTGACGGCCCGGTCAATCGCGTGGACGCGGCATCCGTCGGGCCAGATCCTCCGGCAACAGTCGCAGCAGCGTCCGGCGCAAGCTCTGCCAGCCCACGCTGAGCAGCAGGACGAACGCACCCAGGGTGAGCAGCGTCAGAGGCAGCGAGAGGCCGGCACCACCGTATTCCTGGATCAGGCCGCCGATCGCGTATCCGGCATAGAGCAGGCCCGAGACCAGGATTGCGCGACGGTCCGTGACCAGGGCGACAAGGCTCAGTGCGAGGACGATCGCGATCACGGCGAAGGCCGTACCGGATCCGGTCGTGGCCGCGTTTCCCGCGGTCACCGTCTGCAGCACGGGATGGACGATCAGCGGTGCCGCCAGCAGGTGGAGCCAGAACGCGATGTCCGAGCGCCGCGTAAGCCGCTCGCGATCCGAGAGGTCGAAATGCATTGCAACCGCAAAGCTCGCGAGCCCGGCCAGGACGAGCAGCGTCCACAGCACCGGCGGCTCCGCACCGAGATAGGCGAGCAGCGGCGCTATGATCGTCGTGAGAAGCGCGAGCATACCGGCGGCGACGGTGATCGGCACGCCGAAGCGCCAATAATGCAGTGAGACGAAGACGAGCGTGACTTCCGCCGCCGCACCGGTCACGGGCAGGCCGCTGAACCGTTCGCCGAGGAACGGCCCCATCAGCCCATCGAAGCTGCCGAGCCCCGAACGGGCGGCCGTAAAGACCGCGTAGGCGAAGGCGCCCAGCAGAGCGATGCTGGGAAGCGCCATCCGCCGCCGCAGCGAGAAGAATTCGCCCAGAATCCAGGACAGCAGCGCGACGAGCGGCATGGCGCGCGTCGCACCGAGCAGGTCCGCACCGAGATAGGCCGCCGCTCCGAGGAAAAGGGCGATCCCGAGCGTGACGAAGATGTCCGCGAACCCCGTAACGAAACGCAGACGCTCGTCGTCCTGCGGTATCTCCGCAAAGTCGACCTCCGGATCGGCCCGCGCTTCCAGGGCCAGGGCGAACAGCCGCTTCGCCTGATTCGGTGTGATGATCGCGTCAGCGACCCCACGCGCGATCAGGGCGCGCACTATGCCATCGGGCCGGTCGCTCTCCGTTTCGGCTCCCGGCGCGGATGTCATCTCTCGTCCAGGCTCTCGATCACGAGATTGCCATTGGTGTAGACGCAGATCTCGGCGGCGATCGCCATCGCCTTGCGCACGATCGCCTCGGCGTCGAGGTCCTGGTCCTCCAGCGCGCGCGCTGCGGCGAGCGCATAGTTGCCGCCCGAGCCGATCGCCATGACGCCGTATTCGGGTTCCAGCACGTCGCCGGCACCCGAGAGCAGCAGGCTCACATCCTTGTCGGCCACCACCATCATCGCCTCGAGGCGGCGCAGGTAGCGGTCGGTGCGCCAGTCCTTGGTGAGCTCGACGCAGGCGCGGGTGAGCTGGCCGGGATACTGTTCGAGCTTCGCCTCCAGCCGCTCGAACAGCGTGAAGGCGTCCGCCGTCGCGCCGGCAAACCCACCGATCACCGCGCCCTTGGCGAGCCGGCGCACCTTGCGGGCGTTGCCCTTGACGATCGTCTGCCCGAGGCTGACCTGACCGTCACCGCCGATGACGACCCGGCCGTTCTTGCGCACCATCAGGATGGTGGTGGCATGCATGGACGGCGTGGCGCTTGCGTCGGCGTGAGGCAATGGAGGGTGTCCGTATCGGCTGCGTTTGTCTGCGGGAGGTAGGCGCTGGCGGCGGCGCATCCAAGACGCAGCCCCTGTGACCGGCGCGCCGGCTCTCGTATAGCTCGCGCCAAGAGCATCGTCCCGGATATCGTATCCGGGACGATGCTCTTGGTTCTTGTTTCAGCATCCGACTTTCCGAAAGCCGGTCACCACCTTTCGGTCCGATGCTCGAGCGGATCGACACCGGCCCGTCGCAGCCCACGCGCTACGACGGGGCCTTCCTCATCGACGGACGTGAACCATGCAGATCGCCACGCCCTACCTGATGTTCCTGGGCGACGTGCCCGACCGGCTGGCCGCCAAGACCGCCTACGGGATCGCCGACTGGCGTCCCGAATGGTGCATCGGCCAGATCCGCATGGAGGGCTGCGCCGCCGATCTCGGCATCCCGGACCTGAGCCTCGCGGAGGCCGTCGAGAAGGGCTGCCGCACCATGGTGGTCGGCGTGGTCAACGCGGGTGGTACGCTACCGAAGCACTGGGTCTCCGGGATCGTGGCGGCGCTGGACGCCGGGCTCGACGTGGCGAGCGGGTTGCACGTGCGCCTCGGCTCGATCCCCGAGATCGCCGAGGCGGCGCGCGCCAACGGCCGCCAGCTCCACGACGTCCGCCACAGCGACGAGACCTTCGCCACCGGCAAGGGCACCAGGCGGCCGGGCCGCCGGCTGCTCACCGTCGGCACGGATTGCTCGGCGGGGAAGAAATACGCGGCGCTGGCGCTGGAGCGCGGCATGCGCGAGCGCGGCTTCGATGCGGATTTTCGTGCGACGGGCCAGACCGGGGTGTTCATCTCCGGCCGCGGCGTCGCCATCGACGCCGTGGTGGCCGATTTCATCTCCGGCGCCGTCGAGTGGATCGCGCCCGCCGCCGATCCGGAGCACTGGGACCTGATCGAGGGCCAGGGCTCGCTGTTCCACCCATCCTTCGCTGGCGTCAGCCTCGGCCTGCTGCACGGGGCGCAGCCCGACGCCTTCGTGATCTGCCACGAGCCGACCCGCACCACCATGCGCGGCGTGGAGCACCCGCTGCCGTCGATCGCCGACGTCATCGCTCTGACGATCACCTGCGGGCGGCTGACCAATCCGGGGATCCGGCCGGTGGGCATCGCCGTGAACACGCAGGCGCTGGACGAGGCCGAGGCGCGCCGCCTCCTCGACGCGCTCGGCAAGGAGCACGATCTCCCGGCGACCGACCCGGTCCGCTTCGGCGTCGCCGGCATCGTCGACCGGATCGCAGCCGAGTTTCCAGTGAAGGCCTGAGCCATGGCACGCCGCCTCACCGTCACCGTCGAGCGCTTCCCGATCGCCGGCGCCTTCACCATCGCCCGCGGCAGCCGCACCGAGGCCGTCGTGGTCGTCGCGACGATCGAGGACGGCGGCATTCGCGGGCGCGGCGAATGCGTGCCCTATGCCCGCTACGGCGAGACGGTGGAGAGCGTCGGCGCGCTGATCGAGGAACAGGCGAGCGCCGTCGCCGAAGGCTTGTCGCCACACGACCTGCTGGAGCGGATGAAGCCGGGCGCCGCACGCAACGCCCTCGATTGCGCGCTCTGGGATCTCGAAGCCAAGCGCACGGGCACTCCGGTCTGGCAGTCACTGGGCTTGAGCGCGCCGTCACCCGTGACGACGGCCTACACGCTGAGCCTCGGCGAGCCCGCCTCCATGGAGGCGGCTGCGCGCAAGGCCGCGCATCGCCCACTCCTCAAAGTGAAGCTCGGCGGGGAGGGCGACCCGGCCCGCATCGCCGCCGTCCGCCGCGGCGCGCCGGAGTCACGTCTGATCGTGGACGCCAACGAGGCCTGGCGGCCCGAGACCATCACCGAAAACCTCGCGGCCTGCGCGGCGGCGGGCGTCGGGCTGATCGAGCAGCCGTTGCCGGCGGGCGAGGACGCGCTCTTGGAGGCCATCGACCGCACGATCCCGATCTGCGCCGACGAGAGCCTGCACGACCGGGCAGGGCTCGACGCGCTGGCCCGGCGCTACGACGCCATCAACATCAAGCTCGACAAGGCCGGCGGTCTGACCGAGGCGGTGCTGCTGGCCGAGGAGGCGCGCACGCGCGGTTTGACGCTGATGATCGGCTGCATGGTCGGGACCTCGCTCGCCATGGCCCCGGCGATGCTGCTCGCCGGCCAAGCCGCCTATGTGGATCTCGACGGCCCGCTGCTGCTGGCC
This sequence comes from Methylobacterium sp. WL9, assembly GCF_008040035.1. Lineage (NCBI taxonomy): Bacteria > Pseudomonadati > Pseudomonadota > Alphaproteobacteria > Hyphomicrobiales > Methylobacteriaceae > Methylobacterium > Methylobacterium sp. WL9. The sequence continues at coordinate 7,201 of NZ_VRVE01000005.1, read as the reverse complement.
CGCGACCGTGAGCCGGGCCTGCTCTACGAGGGCAGCCTCGTGCATCCGCCGCTGCCGGACTTGTGGGGGTAGCGCGTCGAGCCCCTCCGCGTCAGCGCAGGTCGCTCCCGCGCCAGTCCGGGCGGCGGTCGACGGCGAGGAGCGTGTCGCGCGAGGCGGTCTCGGACGAAAGCCGCTTGAGCACTTCGGCGGTGACGGCCTCGGTCGCGGCGGCGCGCATCTCGGCCGGCAGCGAACCCGCGAGCGCGGAGAGCTGCGCGCCCTGGCGCTCGGCCATCGCCTTGAGGTCCTCGGTCGGCCGCGCGCCGCCGTCGCGCTGCAACGCGAAGTAGGACAGCGCGCCGATCACAAGGGCAGCGCGCAGGATGAACGACATGGTGCCACCTTCCGGATGCGGGGTGTCGCCCTCGGACGACGGCCGTTTCGAGCGCCACCATCTCACCCGGCGGTGAAGCCCATCCGATCCGCCGCCGGGAAAGCGCGGGCGTGGTGAACGAAGCCTTCTCCGGATCGCATCGCCCTTCGGAAATCGCCGAAAAGCGAGGCGCGTGGCTGTGGACAAGTCCCGCGGCGACATCGTCCCGAAGCCTCCGGCAGTCATCATCGGCGGCATGCCGACTCGATCCAACGCTTTCGCTTCATCGTCACTTAAACCGGGTCTGCGACGGTCTGCGTCAGTTGAACCAATGTGCTTGAGGGACGCGGAGTCCGGTCGTCGTTCACGGCCGACAGCGTTGCGCGTGGCGAGTTTGCGTATCGACAATACCTTGGCATCATTGTTCGATGCCCGCTTGGCGGGCCTCGTCCATGAATCGGCTCTCGATGAGCCCGGCATGCGCTTCAGGCATGAGCGGTTCCTCGTCTCGCGGCTCGCGGCCGGCGCGGTGATGATGGCGGCGCTGCCACCGTATCTGCTGTGGCGCGGGGTGCCGAGCGGCATCGAGGCGCTCGGGATCGCCTCGCTGTTCCTACCGGTTCTGGCCGCCGCCGTGCTCTCGCGAACCGGCATCCTGTGGATCGCCCACGCCCTGTCCTCGGCCGGTCTCACCGGCGTCGTGGTCTGCCTTGCAGCACTCACGGGCGGCTCGAATTCGGCCGCGGCTCTCTGGCTCGTGGCCATCCCGCTCGAAGCGCTGGTCTCGGGCTCCATCCGCGCCACCGTCGCCGCAGCGGTGATCGCGGCGCTCGGCGCCGTCGCCGTGGCCTTCTCGGGCCAGTTCGATCTCACGGCACAGGCCATCGACTGGCCGAGCGCGATCGTCATGCCGCTCTTCGCCATCACGGCGATCGGCCACATCTCGGCCCAGGCGATCGAGCACCTGCGCCGCGAAGGCGAGTGGCGCTCACGAATGCGCGACAACGAGGCGCGCGACCGGCTGCTGCTCTCGGCCATCGACGACCTCGTCACCTGGCACGACGCCAACGGCCGCGTCCTGGAGGCAAGCGCCTCGTCGGCGAAGTTCGTCGGCGTCGAACCCAGCCGCCTGCGCGGTCTCGGCCTGCTCGACCGCGTCCATATCGGCGACCGGCCGGCCCTGCTGAAGGCGATCAGCGACGTCGCGGTGAGCGGCGAGCCCACGACGGTGCCCTTCCGCCTGCATCTCGACACGCCGAGTGCCGACGGCAGCCGCTCGATCTTCGCGGAAATGCGCGCCCATCGTATCGAGGCCGGCCAGGGCGGCGCCAACGCGGCTACCGTCGTCGCCGTCACCCGCGACGTCTCCGAGCATCACCGCCACGCCGCCGAGCTCGACAAGGCCCGGGCCGACGCCGAGCGCGCCGACGCCGTGAAGAGCCGTTTCCTCGCTACCGTCAGCCATGAGTTGCGCACGCCGCTCAACGCCATCATCGGTTTCTCCGAAGTACTCGGGGGCGAGGGCGCCTGCACGATCACGGCCGACCGCGGGAAGGAATACGCCGACATCATCGCCTCCTCGGGCCGGCACCTGCTCGGCGTCGTGAACACGCTGCTCGACATGTCGCGCATCCAGAGCGGTCATTTCGAGTTCGAGCCCGAGACGCTCGACGTCAGCGAACTGGTCGGCGGCTGCTGCGACCTGATGCAGCTGAAGATCGACGATGCCGGCGTCCGGCTGGTGCGTGGAGCGATCCCGCGCGGCAGCGCCATCAACGCCGACGCCCGCGCCTGCCGGCAGGTTCTGATCAACCTGATCTCGAACGCCGTGAAGTTCACGCCCAAGGGCGGGCGGATCGACGTCGGCGTGCGGCGCGGCGCGAGCTATCTGGACCTCGTGGTGAGCGACACCGGCAGCGGCATCGCCGAGGCGGACCTGCCCCGTATCGGCGACCCCTTCTTCCAGGCGAATGGCGGCTACGAGCGGGCGCACGAAGGCACCGGCCTCGGCCTCTCGGTGGTGCGCGGCCTCGTCGGCCTGCATGGCGGCTCGATCTCGATCGAGAGCGCGCCAGGCCAGGGCACGACGGTCTCGGTGACGCTGCCGCTCGGTCCACGGCGGGGCGCGACGCCGTCGGAGCCCGCGCCGATCCGGACCACCCTCCGCGGTGCGGCGCCGTCCTCCGGCCCGGCTCCGACCGTGGTGCGGCTGCCGATCGGCCTGTTCGACGACGATCCACTGTCGGGCGCGATGCCCCTCAGGCGGGCCGGTTGACCATTCTGCGCCGACGGCGATCCACCGCCCCGGCTGTCCGAACCATCGAGGGAGCGCTTTGATGCGCGAACCAACCACGCAGCGGGATCAGCGCGAGATCGTCGTCCCCCGCGACATGCGTCCCGGCAAGTCGGCGGCCAAGGCCGCGCCGCGCCGGGCCTCCCGCGCGGCGGCGACCGGCTCCACGCCCAGTGAGTTCCTGGCGACGGTCGTCGCGCTCGGCCGCTGGACGGGCCGGGTGTGCACGACCCGTCCGGGCGAGACGCTCGGCTCCCTGGCGGCCCTGGCGGCCGTCGGGTACGTGACGGTGAATGCCTTGGGCTTCCAGGCGGGCCGCCATCCGGCTCCGATCCTGCCGCAGCCGGTCGCGCAGCACGCCAGGGCCGAGCCGGCTCCCGTGGCGAAGGCGCCCGCAGCGCCTGTTCAGGTCGCGCAGACGTCCGCCGAGCCTGCATCGAAGGACAAGCCGGAGCCCAAACATGCCGAGAAGGCGCCCGCACGCGACGCCATCGGCGACATCCTGCGTTCCGCCGGCGACACCACGGCGTCGGTGACGCCGAAGGCCGTCGACAAGGTCGCACAGGCGCAGCGCGCCCTGTCGAAGCTCGGCTACGGCACAATCAAGGCGGACGGCGTCATGGGGCCGGCCACCAAGGCCGCCATCGAGAAGTTCGAGCGCGACCGCAAGATCCCGGTGACCGGCGAGGCCTCCGGCCGCACGCTCCGCGAACTCGCCTCCAAGGCCGGCTCGGCCAAGGGCTGAGCCCGCCTGGGGGCGTGCAACGCAGCCGGCGACGCGCTATCGCCGTGCCATGCCTCGCCTCCGCGCCGATTTCTGGGTCTCCGCACATCTGCGCCGTCTCGGCGTCGAGGGCATTCCCGCCGTCCAGCGACGGCGTGGATCGCCCGAAGCCGGGGCGATCTTCGTCAAGGTCGACCGCTTGGACGGGACCGCCGACCTCTACGGGCCGGCCCCTCAGGCCCTGATCGCGGCGGATGACGGCGAACGGCGCTTCTCCGTGATGCTGACGGGCGCGGACAGCCCCGACGTCGAAGCCCGCATCGCCAAGGAGGTCCGCTTCGACGAGGACCTCTGGATCATCGAGATCGACGACCGGGACGGCCGCCACGGGCTCGAACTGATGGCTTGATCTTTCGCTGGACCCGTCGACGTGTCCCGAAAACCGGCGGCCACGTTTCGAGCCGATGCTCAGACCGACTGGCGTAGGCGTCCGGGCAGGATGATGTTGCGCGACGAGATGCGCTCGGCAGCCTGGCGTGGCTTGGCGGCATCCGGGGCGTAGTAGGGCCGGTGCTCCGCGCCCGAGACCCGTTCCGGCAGCCTCACGTCGAGGATCGCGCCGAGGAGATCGCGGGCGGCCGGGCGCGTCAGCGACCGGAAGAGCTGGACCAGCTCGAACACCCGGTCGGCCGAACGGGCGACGGTGGGGTTGAGCGTGAGGAAGACGTAGACGGCCTCCGCCTCGCTGAGATCGGCGGCGCGCAGGGCCAGGGTCAGCAGATCGTAGCGTGAGGACGGGTTCGGGGCCGAGCCGAGGAAGCCGCCGGGCAAGCCGAGGCCTTCGGCGAGCGCCGCCAGGAATCCCTTCACGTCGCCGCCGCGCGAGAGCCCGGTCAGCACGACGCCGATGTCGCGCGGAGCCTGCGGGTGGGAACGCAGGGCGGCGGTGGCGGCAGCGGCCTCGTGGATCTTCGCGCGCTGCGGCGGCTCGGCGTGCAGCCAGAGCGGCGCGAGGTCGGCGGCGGCGATATCGTGGCGGCCGAGCAGGGGCGCGGCGAGGTCCGCCTCGCGTCGGGCGCGGACCATCAGGCGGTCCAGGGTCGCGCGATCGAGGCGGGCGTGGGGATCACGGGCGCGCTCGAGATCGGCGATCTCGGGATCCGGTGCGTTCAGGCGGTCACGCTCTTCGCGGGCGGCGATGGCCTTGCCGATGTCGGCACCCGAGGAGAGCGCGGCGGTGATGACGGTCGGACCGATGACGACGGCCGTGTCGATCACGATTTCGCAGACGGGGCTGCCGCGGGCGGCGAGTGCGGCCAGGACGGATTGCGGCGTCTCGGGGCAGGGCGCGAGCTTCGTCGCGACGGTCAGGGCCGTCTCGTCGTCGACGATCGGGATCAGCCCGCCCGCGAGGGAGGCGAAGGAGGACAGCACCGCCCGGTCGCGGATCGGTGCGGCCAGAAACAGGTCGGTCTGCACGCGCAGGATGACCGGCTTCAGATCGAGTCCCGGATCGCGCGAGAGTTCGATGAGGCCGGTCACGTCCGGCGCGTCGATGACGGATGAGGTCATGGGCTTTCGATTACGCAGAACTCGCTAAGCTCACGTTAGGCGAGTTTACGTGAATCGAGCTTTAAGCCCGCCGAATCGAGACTGTCCCGGCAGCACTCACGACAGGCCGCGCAGCGGCGGAGCCTCCCCGCTGCCTGCCGGCTCACCCTGCTTGAAGACGGGCAGCACCGGCGGCGTGCCGCGGTCGGTCAGATAGGCGCTCCCCGAGACCGGATCGGCCTTCGGCTTCGGCGTCCAGCTGGCGCTCGCGATGCCGCCCGAGGCCGAAGGGAGTGCCTTGGTGTCGTGGGAGGCGTAGCCCGGCGACGGCTGGTGCTCCTCGTCGCCGTCCTCCGGACCGGCCAGCAATTCAGGCGGGGTCTTCCAGACGAAGGCGTCGACGCGGCCCGAGACCGGCGAGACCGGCGCCCAGCGCTCGGAGGTCATGCCGTCGGCGATCCAGGCCGGATCGCGCGGGGCGCGGGCGGCACGCGACAGCCACTCGCGGGCACGGCCCGTGTCGGCGCCGTGCTCCGCCTGCTCGATCCGCGCCATCATCATGCAGGTGCGCACCGTCGGGCGGTCGGCGACGAGGGGAGCCAAAGCTTCGCGCGCCTTGGCGAATTCCCGCGCCTCGCTCGCCGCCTGGGCGACGGCGAGGCGGCCCTCGGGATGCCAGGTCGAGAGCCGCGCCAGGGTCTCGGCGCGGGCGAGGCGGTCCTGCGTCGAGTCGCCGGGGCGCAGGCCGAGATAGACCTTGGAGAGATCGGGATGCGGCTCGGCCTTCCAGGCGGTCTGCACCACCTTGGCCGCCTTGCGCAGATCGCCCTTCCGGGCGAGCAGCCGCCCGGCGATGCAGGCCGCCGGCACCAGTTCCGGCGCGAGGCTCACCGCCTTCTGCGCCTGGGCCAAAGCCGTATCCGGCTCGCCGGCCTCGTGGATCTGCGCGGAGGCGGTGAGCAGGACCGCGCGCTGGCGGCGGGCGGATTGCTTGTCCAGCAGGCCGAGGGAGGCGCGGCGCTCCACCGTCTCGGTGGCGGCCGACCAGTCGCCGTCGGCGCATTGCGCCTCGAGCACGGCCTCGTTCGCCCAGGTCACGCTCGGGGCGAGACGCGCCGCTTCCGTCGCGTAGGCGCGGGCCGCCGGCTCGTCCTCCCGGCGGCGGGCCTCGACATAGAGGCCGCGCAGGCCGAGCACCCGCGTCTCGGGATCGTCGGCCATGCTCCGGAACGCCGTCTCGGCCGCATCGCGATCACCGGAGATCTGGGCCGCCTGCGCCTTGAGCAGGAGCGTCAGCGGCTGCGCGCCGAGCAGGCGTTCGGCATCGCCCGCGTGGCGCTTGGCGGCGAGCGGATCACCGGAGCCCACCGCGATCATGCCGCGCGAGAGCGCCGACATGCCCTTGGCGCGGCGGCGTTCGCGCGTCGAGCGGCTGAGGAAGGACGGCAGGCCGATCACCCCGCGCACCACCGCCAGGATCAGACCGATGACCAGGGCCGCCACGACAACGACGACGAGGGCGACCGCGAGGCTGACGCCGATCTGATAGCCGCTCCAGACGATCGTGACCGTGCCGGGATGGTCGGCAACCCAGACGGCGCCGTAGGCGGCGAGCGCCAGGAGGGCGAGGAAGACGAGAGCGCGCCACATTCGGTCAAGAACTCCTGGGCGTCCGGGAGCCGGATCCCGCGGGATCGTCGGCGCCGAGGCTTTGAATGGGATGATGGGCAGGGAGCGGGGCGGCTTTTGCCCCCTCGGCCCCTGCCGTGATGCACCGCCCCGCGATCGGAGCGCTGCTGCGAACTGGCAAGATCACGCTCAACGAGCGGCCGCCGGCGCCGACAGCGCCTTGAACGCGTCGGCCTGAAGCGACCGCGCCGCTGCTTGGGCGTCCGCAGCGGATTTCAGCCGGGCGCCGAAATCCTTGGCCTGAGCCCGGACGTCGTCGGGCAACGCCTCGAAGGCCTTGGCGGCATCACCGAGACGGCCGGCATCCAGCGCATCCTGAACCCGGGCCTCGGGTTCGTCGTCGGCTGCCGGCGCTGCCCCCGTTCCGCCGGCCGAGCCGCCGCCCGGGGCCACGCGCTTCACCTGCACCACCGATTCCGCCATGCTCATCAGGCGGTCGCCGATGCTGCCGCTGGAGGCGAGCGAGGCTGCGCGGGCCGAGCGGCGGGCCGCCGCGATCTTCTCGGCGATCGGCTTGAACGCCTCGGCGAGCGCCGCGGCGGTCGGGGCGCCCGTGTCGGCGAAGGCCGAGAGCGGTGCGAGGCCCGCC